>DAIEQT010000259.1 GCA_027347545.1 Ignavibacteria bacterium
GAGCCAAACTTGAAATCGAATGCAACAATTAAGGTGATTAAGATTGCAGTAGAAAGAACAATAATACTGCCCAATCCGCCAAGCAATCTTCCAATTACAGTTCCTATAAAAAATCCAATTTTGCCGGATAACTCGTATACATCCGTGAACAAAGCAATTTCCGGTGTTGATTGAAGCATTCCAAAAAATGTTGAGACAAGTAAAGAAATGATTATTAAAAAGTTGGAGATATATAGTGGAACCCTATAAGCTTTTTCTTTCTTTAGAATTGTATATCCCCAAATAAACATAATAACGGGAAAAACAAGCGAGAAGTAACCAATTGTAGAGCGAATGAAAAAGTGGGAGACATAAGAGCCAAAAATCCCAAGCCAGTTGTGAGTTGTAGCTGCTTTCTCTTTCAGTTCGGCATTATCACCAAAAACACCAAACTGATCGGAAAATTTGTAAGAGAAATAAGATTCATCAAAACGGGAGTAGGAAAGGATGCTTAGGAATATCAGCAGCGCGAAAACAATTAAGAAAATCCCGAGAATTTTTGTTTTCTTCTCGGGAGAGATAACAAAAAAATTTTCTCCGATAGCCGGAGTTGGTTCTTTTGGTTTAACTTTTTTCGCCATTTTTCAAAGCTATAGTTTCAGAATGAATCCCCGGTACATCAAGTTTCTTAAGCGAGCCGGAAATAAAGTAAGGAATTACTTCCGTTATTCCATACTCTGAACAAACTTTTAAATCTGCGCCAAAGCCATTTTCAATTAATAGTTTCCCATGCTCTGCTTCTTTCATCATCTTCAGAAGATTCTTGCCTAGAGATTTCAATAGAATCATACTAGCTTTGCCGGAATCTCCAATTTCAGCTTCTTCGTTTAGAGAAAGAATCTCCGAAACAAGTTTGCCAGCACAGACAGTATCTTCCAAATTAAAGTTTCCGTTGGAACCCGCGCAGAGAATTTCCACATCTTTATTCAATGCAACTAAATACTTTGCAACTGCCGGCAGATTGTGGAAACACGCAACAAACAAATTTTCCGAAAACTTTGCTTTTACTACCGCTTTAGACCCATTGGTGGTATAATGTATAATTGATTTACCATTCACAACATCATGGGAAAACTCAAGCGGAGAATTGCCAAGGACAAAACCTTCAATTTTCTTAGTATTTCTTTCCCCGCATAAAAGTGTTTGACCACTAAAGGCGTTTCCGGAAACCTTCATTGCAAAATCTACAGTGCTAACCGGAATTACCTCTTTTGCCCCATTTGCTAATGCTGTAACAATCACAGTTGAAGCGCGAAGTACATCTATAACAACGGTTGTTTTACCGGTAAAGTAAAGTTCATCTAAATGCTGATTGGAGTAATGGACATTAATTTTCATTTTTATTTCTTAACAAATGGAAGTTTAGTTATTTGTGCTGCAACTTCTTTTCCTATGATAAAGAAATTGATTTTGTTACCCTCTTTGGCAAACTCCGCATCAACATAGCCAAGCGCAATTGCTTTATCCAAAATTGGGCTCACAGTTCCGCTGGTGATATGACCAACTTTTTTGCCATCAACTGTTAAATCATATCCGTGGCGCGGAAACGTTCTTTCTTCGGAAATAAGTGCAACTAATTTTCTTTTTGGTTCTTCTTCTTTGGTTTTAACCAAAATATCTTTACCAATGAAGGAAGGTTTTTTAAGCTTTGTTATCCAGCCAAGTCCGGCTTCAATAGGATTGGTAGTTTGATCAATATCGTTTCCGTACAAGCAGAATCCCATTTCCAAACGTAGAGAATCTCTTGCGCCCAAACCAACCGGTTGAATTCCTAAATCTTTTCCGGCTTCAAAAACTGCGTTCCATACTTTCTCCGCAGCGGCTTCATCACCTTTGAAGTATAATTCATATCCCAGTTCACCGGTGTAACCTGTACGGGATAAAATCATATCAACACCGGCAACTGTAGCTTTGAAGAAATGATAGTATTCCAAATCAAGAGGCTTATTGCAAATCTTTTGAATCGTGGCTTTGGAATTTGGACCTTGAACTGCCAGCAGAGAATATTCATCGCTTTCATTAACCAGTTCCACACCAAAGGAATTGTTTTTCTTCATCCACTCAAAATCTTTAGCAAGGTTAGAAGCGTTTACCACAAGCATAAATTCTTTTTCACTTACGCGGTAAACAAGTAAATCATCAACAATGCCTCCGTCTTCGTAGCACATTGCGGAATATTGAACCCGTCCATCAGTTAAAATCGAAGCATCATTTACAGTAATGTGATTAACAAAATCCAAAGCTCTCTCGCCACGTACAAAAACTTCTCCCATGTGAGAAACATCGAACACGCCGACAGTTGTTCTAACAACTTTGTGTTCGGCAATAATAGATGAATACTGAATAGGCATCTTGTAACCGGCAAATTCTACAATCTTTGCACCATGTTTTTCATGAATCGAATAAAAGGTAGTCTTTTTCATAGCTCTTATTGGTTTAGTTTTTTCCAGTCGCTCAAAAATTTATCGAGACCGATATCTGTGAGCGGATGTTTAAATAATTTATCTATCACATCAAAAGGCATTGTGCAAACATGGGCTCCCATCATTGCAGCTTCAACAACGTGAAGCGGATGGCGAACACTTGCCACAAGCACTTCTGTATTGTATCCATAATTTTTATATATCGTTACAATCTGACGGATAAGTTCCATTCCGTTTGTGCTGATGTCATCTAATCTACCAACAAACGGACTGATATATGTTGCACCAGCTTTTGCGGCCAACAACGCTTGGGTTGGAGAGAAACACAATGTAACGTTTGTTTTAATTCCATTACTGCTGAACGTTTTTACAGCTTTAATTCCTTCTTTGATGAGAGGGACTTTGATTACAATATTTTTATGAATTTTCGAAAGCTCGTAAGCTTCTTTGAGAATTCCATCATAGTCGGTTGAAACAACCTCCGCGCTGATTGGTCCATCCACAATGGCAATTATTTCGTTGAGTAACTCGAGAAAATTTTTTCCTTCTTTGGCAACGAGAGAGGGATTGGTAGTTACACCATCCAAAAGTCCCATTGTGGCTGCTTCTTTAATCTGTGCTATGTTTGCTGTATCTATAAAAAATTTCACTTAGTCCTCCCTCTTTGTTATGAGAAAATTAAGAAAAATTGCTTACAATTCTTCTAGTGAACTTGTAAAGTGCGCTTAAGCAACTTCGTCTGTTATTTCTTCGCCCGATTTTGTAGAAATAAAATGAAACTTGGACGGGCTTACTCTTTCTTCTTCTACTAATTTAATTCTTACAAAGTATTTAAGCTGCAATCTGCTCAGTGTAGAAATAAATCCCATTTTAAGTTTTTCACCAAGTGAAGGATGTACGCGAAGCGTGAGTGATTTAACTTTCCCTTGTATTCGGTAGCGTTTCAGCCAGCGTTCAATCTCATGTATCAAGTTAGATTTCTTTGTGAGAAGTCCGGTACCAAAACAATAGGGGCAAACTTCATTCATTGACTGAATAATATTTTCGCGAACGCGTTCGCGGGTAATTTGCATTAAGCCAAATTCAGTCATAGGAAGCAAAGCCGTCTTGGCTCTATCTTTCTTAAACTCTTTCTTCAGTTCATCATAAATTTTCTTGCGGTTCTTTTCATCTTCCAAATCAATAAAATCAACTACAATCAATCCGCCGATGTCGCGTAAGCGTAATTGTCTAGCAATTTCGCGCGAAGCTTCCAAATCTGTTTTCAGTGAATTTAATTCTTGTTCTTTCTTTGCAGCATAGCGTCCGCTGTTAACATCAATTACAACCATGGCTTCGGTATGATCAATAACAATATGTCCGCCAGCCGGAAGAGGAACTTTACGCCCCATCAAAGATTTAATTTGCTCATCAATGCGAAAGGTTTCAAAAATCGGCGCGTCTTCTTTGTATAATTCAATTCTATCAAGAAGTGCCGGCTGAATAAAC
>DAIEQT010000410.1 GCA_027347545.1 Ignavibacteria bacterium
GCACTAATGCTTTCCGAAAAAATCAAAGACTCAATTCAAATTGCTTACTCGTTAAATAATTTAGGCGGCATTTACCGTCTTGAGGGTAATTATGAGGAGGCGCTTCGTTACATCCTGGAAGCTCTTGGAATTTTTGAGAAAAAAAATGATAAAGAGGGAATGTCGTTCTGTACAATTAACATTGGGTTAATTTACCGGCGGCAAAACTCGCCGCTAATGGCGCTTAAGTATTTGAATTATGCCTTAATAATACGGAATGAAATTAAAGACCTTCCCGGCAAAGCGTTAGCTTTAAATTTAATTGCAGAAGTAAATTTTGAAATTGGCAAAATTGAAGAAGCGCTGAACTATTATCTTCAAGTAGAAAAAGAATACTCAGCTATAGATGACCAGAAGGGACTTGCCGCCACATGGGGTGGAATTGCCGGGGTATATTTTTCGAAAAATGATCTCGATAAAACTATGTTATACACAGACCGCTCGTTAAAACTAGCCAGGGAAATTTCCTACTTCGAAGGTGAGGTTTCAAATCTTAACCGTCTTGGAAAAATTTACGCTAAACGGAGACAGAATAATTTGGCGATTAAGTATTTCAATGAAGCATATTCAATAGCTTCAAAAACAAAAGAAGTCCAGATAAAATTGGAATGCTTAAAGGTCCAATCCAATTTTTACGAAAGCATTGGAGATTACAAGAGTGCGCTTATTTACAATAACAGATATCACTCGCTTCACGATTCAATTCTGGATTACGAATCGGTCGCTTTAATTTCTCAAATGGATAAGGATTTTAAGAAGGCACGCGAAGAACAAAAATACAATACTCTTCTTGCAGAAAAGTTGCTGATAGAAAAACGACGCAATTATTTAATTGTACTTACGATTATGATTTTGATTGTGGCGGGAGTTACCTACAACCGTTACAGAGCAAGCAAAAAGTACAATAAAGAATTGGCTGAACTAAATGCAATGAAGGACAGGCTCTTTGGCATCATTGCCCACGATTTGAAAAATACTTTACACGCAATGTTTGGTTTAACGGATATTCTAATTTCCTACTACGACACAATGGGCGATGAAGAGAGAATAAATTTTATTGGGAAAATGAATAACTCCGGAAAGCAAATTCTTAGGCTGCTCGAAAATCTTCTTTTTTGGTCCCGGTCTCAGGTTAATGCTTTAGATTTTTCCCCTGCGATGAACAATCTAAATGAAATGGTTGAAGAAACGATTTCAGTACTAAATGAAACAGCCGTCGGCAAGAGAATAGAAGTTGAGAATAAAATTTCACCGGAAATCTCGGTTTATTGCGATTCCGAAATGATAAAAACAGTTTTGCGTAATTTTGTATCCAACAGCATTAAGTTTACAAGTCGCGAGGGTAAAATCACTATTAGTGCTACGGAAACAAAAAACGCTTGGAAAATTTCGGTGTCGGATAATGGAATTGGGATGGAGAGTAATGTCGTCAATTCACTTTTCAAAATAGATTCGATAAATACACAACGTGGTACCGAAGATGAACGCGGCACCGGATTGGGATTGCTGCTTTGCAAAGACTTTATTGAGAAGCATAAGGGAACAATTACAGTTGAAAGCAAAGTAGGAGCGGGAAGTACTTTCGCTTTTACACTGCCTAAATAGATATCAGCTTTTAAGGTAGGTCTGCTATTGGGGAAAATTCAGCAATAAACCGGCAGATTTGTATTCGAAAGCATTAATTACCGTCATGAATCTCTTTAGCTCACCAAGTAAAACTCAAAATAAAATTCCGTTTTCGAAGAAATTGAGCTTTTTGTGTGAACAGAAAAAATACTTAACACAAACTTAATATTTGGTTGTTCAATACTTTCTTAATTAGCTATTTTTGTCCCAATTAATAATTGAAACTAAGGAGTAAACAATGTTCAAAAGAGTATTTATTCTTGGTATGCTTCTATTGGCGGGAATTTATATGACCGGGTGCGGCAGAGGAAAAACCTCAATTACATTAGCTGGTTCAACAGCATTTCAACCTTTCGCAGAAAAACTTGCTGAACAGTTTATGACAAAAAATCCAAACGTAAATGTAACCGTGCAAGGCGGCGGCTCTGCGGTTGGAATACAATCTGCAAGCTCGGGTGCAGCTCAAATAGGTATGGCGGATTTAGTTACTCTCCCCGAAGAAGCTAAAGGATTAACATCTACAGTAGTTGCAAAAGATGGTATTGCAATAGTAGTTAGCCCGAAAAATAAAGTTAATAACCTAACAACCGATCAGGTGCGGGACATCTTTAACGGTAAAATTGTTAACTGGAAAGAAGTTGGTGGAGATGATGTGCCAATAACTGTTGTTTCCCGCGAAGCCGGTTCGGGAACCAGAAGTTCTTTTGAGCAGATACTTACCAATATTACATTGAAGAAAGACGCTCTCATTCAAGATTCGAATGGAACAATCAGAGAAACCGTAGCTAACGATGCTAACTCAGTCGGCTATTTGTCTCATGGTTTAATTAACGAAAAAATTAAAGCAATCAAAATTGATGATGTAGAATGTACATCCGAAATGATTATAGCGTGACAGTATAAACTTGTTAGACCAATTTTCCTATTGGTTAAAGGGGAAATGGTTGGCGAAGTAAAAAACTTTATTGATTACATCCTTTCCGTAGAAGGGCAAAAAACGATTAAAGATAACGGTCTCTTACCGGCAAAATAATTATTAAGGATTTTTAGTGAAGCTAGTAGGAGAAAAAGGGGTTCAAAGAATCTTAATGATAACAGCGCTGTCTGCAATTTCATCGTTGTTGCTCATTGCCCTTTTTATTTTTAGCGAAGGTCTCCCATTCATATTTAAATATGGTGCAGGTAATTTTCTTTTAGCTAACGAGTGGGACCCCAACACAGGACATTTTGGAATTTTCCCGATGATCATGTCATCGGTCTGGGTTACACTTGGGGCAATGGTTGTAGGAGCGCCGCTCGGTATTGCAGGCGCAATATTTTTAAGCGAGTATGCAAGCCCCATCATAATGAAGATTGTAAAGCCCACCATAGAATTGTTGGCAGCAATTCCTTCCGTTGTTTATGGATTTATTGGTGTAATGGTTCTTGCCCCGGTTATTAGAAATAATCTTGGTGGTCCCGGTCTTTCGCTTTTAGCCGGATGTATAATCCTTGGTATTATGATTTTGCCAACAGTAATAAGTATATCAATAGACTCAATTCTCGCAGTCCCAAGATCATACCGGGAAGGTTCATTAGCTCTTGGCGCTACCACTTGGCAAACTACTCACATGGTTACAATTAAAGCCGCTCGTTCCGGTATTGTTGCCAGCATAATTTTAGGATTGGGCAGAGCAATTGGGGAAACAATGGCAGTGATTATGGTTGCCGGTAACTCTGTTAATATTCCCAATTCAGCGCTCGATTCTGTTAGAACATTAACAGCAAACATAGCTTTGGAAATGAGCTACGCTACCGGAATGCACAGAGAAGCTTTGTTTGCTACCGGTGTAATTCTTTTCATCATTATTATGATTTTGAATTCGATTGCAAGCGTTGCCATTAGAAATAGGAACGCTAAGAAATGAGAATTAATCCTAAATACACACAGTGGGGCGCAGTTACAATTCTTACCAGCGCTACCATCTTCACAATTTTAATTCTGGTGTTTATTATTTTCTTCATACTTGAAAAAGGATTGCCGGTACTTGGATTAAGTTTTTTAACTGAAAATCCGCAAGAGATGGGTAAAGCCGGCGGTATCTTTCCAACACTAATTGGCACAATTATTCTTCCGGTTTTTGCTTTACTAATTGCAACTCCGCTTGGAATCAGTACATCGGTTTATCTTGCCGAGTACACAAAGGAAACAAGAATTACAAAAGTTATTAGGTTTGGTACCGATTGCTTAGCCGGAATTCCATCAATCATTTTTGGGTTATTTGGCTACATCTTTTTTGTAATAACATTAGGATTTGGATGGTCTATACTTTCCGGCGGATTAACACTTGCCGTGATGGTGCTTCCTACAATAATCAGAACTTCGGAAGAAGCTATTAGAGCGGTACCAAACTCATATAGAAAAGTTAGTTTTTCTTTAGGTGCAAGCCGTTGGCAAACCGTTAAAAAAGTTGTTTTGCCAAACGCATTGCCCGGAATCGTAACCGGTATTATGCTAAGTATTGGCAGATCAATCGGTGAAACTGCGGCAGTTATTTTTACAGCCGGATCATCTTTAAGAATACCTTCTTCGGTTTTCGATTCAACAAGAACAATGGCGGTTCACTTTTACATTCTTGCACGGGAAGGAATCTCATCGGAAAACGCTTACGGTACTGCCGCAACTTTAATCATTGCGGTGCTTTTTGTGAACTTATTAGCCTACTATACAATGCATCGTTTTATCGCAAAAAGAAGTTAGTCTTAGATAATAAATGAATATCAAATTCAAAATAGAAAATCTATCGGTTTACTTTGGCAAAGAACAATTTCTTAACAGTGTAAATCTGGAAGTTGAAGCCAATAAAATCCTTGGTATCATTGGTCCTTCCGGCTCCGGTAAGTCAACTTTGCTTGGCGCTTTGAACCGAATGAATGAATTGGAACCATATTGTAGAACCGAAGGAACTATCTTGATGGATGGTGTTGATATCAATTCTTCAACTTATAATGTTATTAATCTACGCAAGAAGGTGGGAATTGTTTTTGCAATGCCGGTTCCACTACCAATGAGTATTTATGAAAATGTTGTGTACGGAGTAAGACTTTCCGGCGTTAATGATAAAAAAAGGCTTGATGAGCTTGTTGAAAAAAGTTTATCGGAAGCTTTCTTGTGGAATGAGGTAAAAGACAGACTTAATCTATCCGGTTTGCGTATTTCCGGAGGGCAGCAGCAGCGTTTGTGTCTTGCGCGGGTTTTAGCAATGGAACCGGAAGCAATTCTGCTCGATGAACCAAGCTCGGGGTTGGACCCAATATCTACTTCTAAAATTGAAGATGCGCTTAATCAACTAAAGGAAAAGTACACTATAGTTCTTGTTACAAATAATACTAAACAAGCAGCTAGAATTTCCGACAACACCGCGTACTTCTTGTTAGGTGATATGATTGAAGTTGGTTCAACAAAACAAATATTTACCGCACCATTAAAAAAAGAAACGGATGATTACATTACCGGACGGTTTGGATAATGATGGAAAAGCAAAGTTCCGCAGAATATATCATTAACATAAAGAACTTAGATCTCTTCTATGGAAAGTTTCAAGCATTGATCGCTGTAGATATGCTTGCCCAAAAGAATATGATAACAGCTTTGATTGGACCATCGGGCTGCGGCAAATCTACTTTGCTTCGCTGCTTAAATAGAATGAACGATTTAATAAGGGGCGTAAAAATAACCGGCAAAATCGAAATAAATAATCTTGATATATATTCCAAATCTACCGACGTAACGGAATTAAGAAAAAATGTCGGAATGGTTTTTCAGCGCCCTAATCCATTTCCACTTTCAATTTATGATAATGTTGTTTACGGATTACGTGTTGCCGGTATAAGAAATAAAACCGAATTAGATGAAATTGCTGAAAAAAGTTTGCGTGGTGCATGGCTGTGGGATCAAGTAAAAGATAAATTAAATCATCCCGGTTTGGAACTGCCGTTGGATCAGCAGCAGAGGTTGTGCATTGCAAGACTGCTTGCCGTTCAACCGGAAGTAATTTTGATGGATGAGCCATGTTCCTCTTTGGACCCAATTGCCACAATGAAAATTGAAGAGCTGATGATTGAGTTAAAGAAAGAATATACAATCGTGATTGTTACTCACAATATGCAGCAAGCTTCCCGCGTTTCTGATTTTACCGGATATATGCTTTTGGGTGAGATGATTGAATTCGATAAGACGGTAAATATATTTACCCGTCCTGCTAATAAACTTACCGAAGAATATATCTCCGGTAAGTATGGTTGAGAAGTTCTAATTACCCTCGTTCAAACGCTCAAGTTTTTTTCTATGAGAAATAATTTGAGCATCCACATAAAAAACTAAATCTTCGGCAATATTTGTTGCGTGATCTGCAAGCCGCTCGATCTGTCTTGTTAACACAATTAAATGACCGCACGGTTCTATAACTGATGAATCCGATTGCATTTTGCTTATGAGATATTTGAAAGCCGATTTATTAAGATTATCAACTACTTCATCACTATCCAGCACTTTCTTTGCTAAATCTGTGCTGGCATGGATGAACGAATCAATTGCGTTTTTCACCATTTCGCGGGAGTTTTTACCCATCTCAATAATTTGTGATTCAACAATAATATCATGATAAGCCGCAGTTTTTTTCACTCTTTGCGCAATGTTAACCGCAATATCACCGCACCGTTCCAATTGATTGTTAATCATTAATGCGGAGATAATAAATCTTAGATCGGAAGCTACCGGTTGAAAAAGAGCCAGAATATTTTCACATTCAGTTTGGATTAGATTGTCATATGCGTCAACCTCAAGGTCTTTGGATTTAATACCCTTGCACAATTCAACATTTCCGGTTTCCAAAGCTTTAATTGCTTTTTCAACTTGCTCATCAACAATCGAAGCCATTTTTACTAAATTATTTTTTAACGATTCTACTTCCTTTGAGAAATGTTCTTGCATGGCTAATCCTAAAAATATTTGGAGAAGTGATACGTTAAATTAATCGTTAGTTTTTTATAATGCCAAACATTTGAAAAGAATAAACAATCTTTCTTGAGATGCCAAAGGTGGGTGTCGCATAATTAATGAATCAAAAATATATCTGTGAAAATCAGTTTAATCTGTGTCATCTGCGTTCCATTTAGGATTAAAAATAAATTATGCGACAGCCACCAAGGGGATTCTTTCCTTAGGGAACATCAGATACGCGATAATCAAATTGCCATTCTTGCAGCAAACTTTTTGCATCTTCTAACTTCCTTTCTCATTTACTATATTTGCGCCTAAATTTATGCTCATTCAAGCATTTTGAAATACAACTATTAGGTGAAGCAATGCCAGTAAAAATTGAAAAGCCAACTATCATTGAAGCAGCGGGCAACAAGCCTAAAATCATTGAAGAGTTTATTGGTCGTGTTAATTCCGGCACCAAGGATTTAAGCGTTGCAAAGATGAAAAGCCCCGGCGGCTGGATTGAACCGGGTCAGACACCTGAGTTTGATGAATACACAGTTGTGTTGAAAGGAATGCTTCGCGTTACAACCAAAGAAAATGTTTTTGATATTCTACCGGGACAAGCAATAATTACCAGCAAAGGTGAATGGATTCAATACAGCACACCCGGCGAAGAAGGCGCGGAATACATTGCAGTTTGCTTGCCGGCATTTTCACCGGATACGGTTCACAGAGACGAATAAATTTCATATAAAAATTTTCAGCAAAGTTTATTAAAAAAGTAAGAGGTGTATCATCGCAAAGGGACAAAACGAAACAGTAGAAAAAATTGTATCGCTTGCAAAGCGTAGAGGATTCGTATTTCAATCATCAGAAATTTATGGCGGGTTAAACGGCTGCTGGGATTACGGTCCATTAGGCGTTGAACTTTTGAAAAACGTTAAAGAAGAATGGTGGAAAGCCATGACCTACCGCGAAGACGTTGAAGGTTTGGATGCATCCATTCTTATGCACCCGCGCGTTTGGGAAGCAAGCGGTCACGTTGAAAACTTTACCGATCCTATGATTGACTGCAAGCAGTGTAAAGCCCGCTTTAGAGTTGATACTTTGGCGGAATTAATTTCCGATAAGAATAAAGAGAAAGCGCTAAAGGAATTAGATCCTTCAATAATGCAAGCAGAAGGAACACTCGTTGAGAAATTTGAAAAAGTTTTAGATGATCAGAACAACGCTACAAAACTTTTAGATTTGCTCGGCTGCCCGCAATGCGGAAACAAAGGCACATTCACTCAGCCGCGTAAGTTTAATCTTATGTTCAAAACTTTCTTAGGACCGGTTGATGATACAGCGAATGTAATTTATTTACGTCCGGAAACAGCGCAAGGAATTTTTGTTAACTTTTTGAATGTTCAGAACTCAAGCCGCCAAAAACTTCCTTTCGGTATTGCACAGATTGGAAAAGCATTCCGTAACGAAATTAACACAAAGAATTTCTTGTTCAGAACAAGAGAGTTTGAGCAGATGGAAATGCAGTACTTCTGCAAACCGGGGAGCAATACCCAGCATTATGATGAATGGAAAGAAAGAAGAATAGCGTGGTTTAAATCGCTTGGAATGACGCCGGAGAAGCTCCGCTTTCACGATCATCCAAAAGATAAACTTGCTCATTACACAAAGAACGCGACAGATATTGAATATGAATTTCCATTCGGCTGGGGCGAGATAGAAGGAATTCACAACAGAACGGATTTTGATTTAGGAAGACATCAAGAATACAGCGGCAAGAATCAGCAATATTTTGATGATGAAACGAAAGAGAAATTCATTCCATACATAATTGAAACATCAGCCGGAGCCAGCCGTTCGTTCATGGCATTCTTGGTTGATGCTTACCATGAAGAGGAAGTAAAAGGTGAAATGAGAAGCGTTCTTCGTTTCCATCCTAAGCTTGCGCCAATTAAAGCCGCAATTCTTCCATTGGTAAATAAAGATGGAATGCCGGAAGTCTCGCGTAAGATAGAAGCTGATCTTCGTCCTTACTTAAGAATTTTTTATGATGATAAAGGCGCGGTTGGTCGTCGTTACAGAAGAATGGATGAAGTTGGAACTCCTTTCTGTATAACAATTGATACGCAGACAATGGAAGACCAAACCGTTACAGTTCGCGAGCGCGATTCGATGGAACAAGTGAGAGTCGCAATTTCTTCACTGTTAACTTACCTCTTAGATAAACTACGTTAGTTTTATTTGGGAGATGCATTTAACTGCGTCTCCCAAACTTTATAACCCGCCAAAGCTTTTAGTTTGGCTAAAGAACTGAAGTTACGCATGAGTTGAATTTTGTGAATTATTTTTAGTAAATCTTAGTGACTTTGTGTCTTCGTGGCTCAATTTCTTAGTTTTCATTTGCCACAAAGCCACAAGGGCACAAAGGAATCACAAAGTACGTAACTTTAGTAAAGAAATATTTTTTGAGGATTTGCCGGTTAGTTTTATATTGAACTGCAAAAATGGGTACGTCAATCTTCCTTTGATTAAATCACTCCTATATGATTGATACTAATTGTATGAGAATTATAAGCTTCGCACTCGCAATATTATTTTTTCCGGTTCTATTGTTTTCTCAAGAGGCTCCCGAATTCCTTACTATAGATCAAGGTCTTTCACAAAACTACATTTACAGCATCTGCCAGGATAAAAAGGGATTTCTCTGGATTGGTACTAAAGATGGTCTTAACCGCTACGATGGATATGAATTTGTTTGCTATCGGCATAATCCAGCAGATTCAACCACATTATCGGAAAATAATGTGTCTATTGTCTATGAAGATTCTCATCGGAGGTTATGGGTTGGAACAAACGGCGGCGGGTTAAATTTGTATGACCGCACCAAAGAATCATTTGTACAAATTAAAAGCGGCGCTGATGCAACAACTCTTAGCAGTAATTACATTACATGTATATTCGAAAGCCGCGATGGATTTATCTGGGTTGGCACTACAGACGGAGGATTAAACAAATTAAATCCGTCAACATTTGCGGCTCAGCGGTTTGTACATCAAGCATCAAATTCCAACAGCGTTAGTTCCAATTATATTCATGCAATCGCTGAATCCGATGATGGACTGTTATGGATTGCAACGGCACAGGGCGGATTAAATTGCTACAATCCGAAAAGCAAATCGTTCTCACACATTCTTCCCAAAGACAAAGATGGACTAGAAGTAAAATACTCGAATGATGTTACCTCTCTTCACGTTGCTAAGAACGGAATTGTTTGGTTTGGCACTGCATCGGGGTTGAATCTTTACGATACTTATACCGGCACAATTCAACATTTCCCGGTTCGTGATTCTAATGGAAAACCTTGTTTAATCAGCAACATACTCCGGGTTAATAACACATTATACATTTCTTCATTTCAAATTTTTGCCGCGTTTGATTTGCAGAACAAAAAATACACTGTGCTTAGCGAACCCGCAGATAAATGGTTTACTAACGCAGTGTGTAAAGATAAATCCGGAATCTTTTGGCTTGGCACCGGCGGTTGGGGAGTTATGAAATATAATCCGAACACAAAGATGTTTCACTCAACGACGGGCGTGTTTTTGAATGAAACTTTCCCAACAGCTGTAAATGCTTTTAAGAAATACTCCGGCAGTCTTTCAAGAACTTTGTTGAATGGAAGAGGGACAGAGTTTCTTCCTATCAAAAAAATTGAAACTGGTGAATACTTAATCGCTACTCCACGCACGGGTCTTTTTAGAATTGATAGAACCGGAAAACTTATTAAACGTATAAACTCTAATCCTTCTAACGTACCGGCTGCTCCGGTTTGGGCTGTAAGCGGTGTATTTGAAGATAATTTGGGTACAATCTGGCTGGCTACTGTTGGCGGAATAAACAGATATAATGCCGATACCAAAACATTTACTCACTTCCGGCTTTATGATGATAAAAAGGTAAGTTCCGAGTACTTAAATAAATCCGGCGCTGCGGGCTATTCCGATATTTCTGTTACTCTTGTTGATCATGATAATGTATTTTGGCTGGGAACACCTGACCGGGGATTAATACGGTATGATCCACAGAAAAATTTAACTGCTGCATATCATCAAGAACCACGCGGCAATTCTTCACTTAGCAATAATCATATTCTTTCAATAATAGAAGACGTACAAAATCCGGATAAGTATTTGTGGATTGGAACGGAAGGCGGCGGGCTAAATCATTTTGAAAAAGCAACCGGAAAGTGTGAGCATATAACTACAGATAACGGATTGCCAAACAATGTTGTGTATGGAATTCTTGCTGATGATGAAGGCGCTCTTTGGATGAGTACCAACAAAGGTTTGTGCCGCTTTAATCCGGAAAGCAAATCATTCAAAAACTATGATATAGAATCGGGATTGCAGAGCAACGAGTTTAACCGTAGAGAATACTACAAAGCTCCGGATGGCAAAATGTACTTCGGAGGAATTCTTGGTTACAACGCTTTCTATCCGCAAAATATCCGTACAAATAATATTGCCCCTCAAATTGTATTAACTGGATTCAAGCTGTTTAATAAGCGTGTTTCATTCAAAGATGTATCATCACCATTAAAGCAATCCATAGAAACGACAGACAAAATAATTCTTGAATATGCTCAGAATGTTATTTCGTTCGAATTTGCCGCGCTTGAATACACTATTCCTAAACACAACACGTATGAGTACAAACTTGAGGGATTTAATGAAGATTGGGTAAACGCCGGAACAGTTCGCGAAGCAACATTTACAAACTTAAATCCCGGCACTTACCGGTTTCGTGTGCGGGGCGCCAACAGCGACGGCATCCGGGGAAAGAGTGAAGCAGTTGTTGATATTATTATTATGCCTCCATTTTATATGACCTGGTGGTTCAAAGCATCTGCAATTCTAATTGCGTTAGGAATTGTAATTGCTGTAATACGATTCTTAATTATGCGGCGAGTGCGGGAGAGAATTATCAAATCCGAGCACGAAGCAGCGATGGAACGGGAACGTCTGCGTATTGCGCGCGACCTTCACGATGAAATCGGTTCCCGCTTAACTGAAATACGGCTTGTAAGCGAAATGGCAAAACAAAAAGATGTTTGCGCTAATGATATTTTAGAAAAGCTGGAAGAAATTTCTTCCGCATCTGAAAATGTTGTAACAACGTTCAGCGAAATAGTTTGGTCTCTCAATCCTAAAAACGATTCGCTGGAAAATGTAGCATCGTTTCTTGGTCAACGCTCTACCGAATTTTTAAGCAAAGCCGGCATCCGGTGCAGGCTGGATTTTCCACCCGAACTGCCCGCCTATAATATTCCTTCCGAAGTTAGGCACAACATTATTCTAACGGTTAAGGAACTGGTGAATAATATTGTAAAACATTCCGGCGCTTCCATAGCTTCGATAGAGCTTTCAATAGATGAAAAAGATTTAGCGATTATAATTAAAGATAACGGCTGCGGGTTCGATATGAGTAATGTGCGCATGTTTGGAAACGGGCTAAAAAATATCCAGCGTAGAATTGAAAGCATTGGCGGCAAAGTTACTATGGAAAGTGTAGTAGATATTGGAACAACAACAAAAATTAATATGCCGTTAAAATCTTTCCAAATTCCATAGCCCAAACTGGCTATTGTACGGCGCAGAACCTTGCGCTATGTTGAAATACCAATTAGGAAAATTTATGATACGTGTTGCACTTGTAGAAGATGATGAAAAAATTCGCAGCAACATTATTACACTGTTGGAACAGTCTGATGGTTTTAGGTGCGTTGGTGCTTACCCCGATGCGGAAACTGCCTTAAAAGATATACAGAACAAAGCCCCGGAAATTGTGTTAATGGATATAAACCTTCCGGGTATGAATGGTATTGAATGCACTAATAAGTTAAAAGAGTTGATGCCTGAACTACTGATTGT
>DAIEQT010000291.1 GCA_027347545.1 Ignavibacteria bacterium
AATTGAGTTTAGAATCCGCTGCTATGTTTTTTAATCCGCAGAATTGCAAATACTCATTAATAAAGGTATTTACCCCGGCAAGCATAACCGGACGAAGTTCGACCAAGAACATTGCAGTTTTACTTTGCGGTTTCTGTGCGGCAGCAATTGATTGTTGTGTAGAATCCCATTTGGCGAGCGCTGTTTCCGTTTTGTTAGTTACGCCGAAAATCTTTCCAAGATCGTTATAGGTTTTTCTTATTCCTCTGTAATTGCGCGGGTTGGAAACAAAAACCTTCAAACCAAGTTCGTGAAATTTATCGTATGTGCTTTTGGTGTTTCCTTCTACAGTGATGAAGATTAGATCGGGCTTAAGTAGAACGATTTTCTCAAAGTTAAATGTAAGCATGTCGCCGACTTTTTCAATCTTCTGCGCTTGCGGCGGATAGTTGCAGTACATTGTGTTTCCTATCAAATGGCGTTCTAAGCCGAGCGAAAAAAACATTTCGGTTAAATTTGGCGCCAGCGATATTATTCTCTGCGGTGTCTTCTCAAAGGCAAAAATATTTCCAAGGTCATCTGTTACTGTGTTTTTGCCTGTGGATTGCTTATTGTTGTTTCCACAAGAGAGAAGTAGTAAAGAAAAAAATATAATTGTAAAAACGAGTTTCGCTTTTCTTAATGTATGCATTTTGCTTCTATCTTAAATCGTAATTGGGAAAATAAAACAACTTGGTTGCTCTGAAATTGCTTTTCCTTGTTAACAATTTCGCAACCGAAATTTAACCATTGGTTAACCAAACACATAGACTAAAAGATTAGATTAACAGATAAAAATGGTGTATATGATTAAAAACCTTTTGATTCTTTTGCTTGCCGCTTATTCTCTACTAAGCGCAACTGATAAACCCGCAAAGAAAACCTACGGTAAAGAACTTTTTCCACTTAGCGAAACCACAAGATATATTTATAATTCATCATTTGGCGACGCAATAACAAAAGCCTCCAAGGTTAGTGGGTTAATCGAAACCAAAAGTGAAGCCGATAATTTTAAGTATCAGCAAAAATTGGAAATGCGCGAGAACGGTCTGTTCATTCACGAAACGTATCAATATATAAAACTGCTCCTCTTCATCAAGAAAGAAAACCGTGTAACTTATGATAAGCCATTTCAACGATATGCTTTTCCATTATATGTAGGAAGGGAATGGAAAGACCAGGCAACCGAGTACATAGATGGCGATTCAAACAAAGTTTATCTCTCCGGAAAGGTTTTAGCGGAAGAAGAAGTTAATACCGAAGCTGGAAAGTTCACTACCTTAAAAATTGAAACTACAGTCGAATCGGAAACCGGAGCTAAGAACGTTGTTACCGAATGGCTTGCGGCTAATACCGGACTTATCAAAGCGAGAATAGAAATTAAAGGGGGCGGCTTAATGGGTTTTGCCCGTGATATTCTTGGCTACGGTACTATAAATTTTGAACTCAAGGAAATTTTGTATAAGTAAAAATATTAGGTCAATCTATTCAAAGCTAACTTTCTAATTTTAGCTAGCCAGGACTCTGCGGTTGCCCCAGATAAACCAATATTTTTGAGATTACCTTTCGTCGCTTTTTGGTTGACATTCCCGCAAATGATTTTTAGGTTCTACCCCGTTATCTAAAAATTTCTTCCACAAACAATCGAGTCGAAAAATGAGCAGTCAACTCTGGACAAGAAAACCAGTAGAACATTTTGAAGCTGAAATGAAAGAGAGTAAACTAAGCCGCGTACTTAGCAAGTTTGGTTTAACTTCTCTTGGTGTTGGGGCAATTATAGGCGCGGGCATTTTTGTTATGACCGGCGTTGGTGCAAAAGAATATGCGGGTCCGGCATTAGCGCTTTCATTTATAGTTGCCGGAATAGGATGTACGTTTGCTGCTTTATGTTATGCAGAATTTGCATCGTTCCTTCCGGTTGAAGGTTCTGCGTATGCTTATTCATATGCAACAATTGGCGAGCTATTCGCTTGGATTATTGGCTGGGATTTAATTTTGGAATACGGGATGGCGGCTTCGGCAGTTGCCGTTGGCTGGTCGGGCTATCTAAATAAATTTCTGCATCTATTTAATGTAAAGCTTCCAATTTGGCTGATGAACGATCCGTTTACCGCAAAGGAAGCTATCGCTAATGCAACACAAAAAGGAACTCTAAATACACTCGCGTCTCAATACTCGGATATTTCAATGCCAACAATTTGGGGATTTGATTTCGCGTGGAATGTTCCGGCATTTTTAATTATCTGGATACTTACAGCAATTCTTGTAAGAGGAATTAAGCAAGCAGCCAACACCAACAATTTGATGGTTGTTATTAAAGTCAGTGTAGTTTTCTTCATAATAATTTTAGGTGCACAGTATATCAATGTAGATAACTGGAGCCCGTTCATTCCGGAAAGAGGCGCATACACAGACGCTCTAGGCAACTCACATCACGCTTACGGAATGTTGGGAATTGTTGCCGGAGCGGCATATATCTTTTTCGCATACATAGGGTTCGATACAGTTTCTACTCACGCGGGAGAGGCAAAGAATCCTCAAAAAGATGTTCCATTTGGGATTATTACTTCTCTTATTGTTTGTACTATACTTTATATTTTAGTTGCTCTTGTTCTAACCGGAATGGTTAATTATAAGGATATTGATATCACCGCTCCAATTGCTGCCGCGTTTGGGGCAGTTGGTTTGAATTACGCAGTCTTTATTATTTCCGTTGCGGCAATTGCAGGCTTAACCTCTGTAACAATTGTTATGCTTCTCGGACAATCAAGAATATTCTATGCAATCTCTAAAGATGGTTTGCTGCCTAAGAAAACTTTTGGAGAGCTTCACCCCAAATTTCACACACCTTGGAAATCAAATTTATTGATTGGCGGAATAGTTTCTTTCATTGCAGCATTTACTCCAATTGATTCTATTTCCAAAATGGTTAACATTGGAACACTTTTAGCCTTTGTAATTGTGTGCATTGCTGTTTGGGTAATGCGGAAAAAAGAACCAACACGCCACCGTCCATTTAAAACTCCTGCTATTTGGTTTGTAGCTCCAATGGGTGTTCTTTTTAATCTTGGAATGATGCTAACATTAGAATGGCAAAATTGGGCACGTTTAATTGTTTGGTTGGCGATAGGGTTGGTTATCTATTTTGTGTATGGAAAAAAACATAGTGTTATGGCACATAAACTATCTGAAGAAAAGGCTTAACATTTTTATTTAATTCAAGAGCCTGCTATTGCGGGCTCTTTTGTTTCAAAAATTGCTTCATTTTATTACCTTACAAAAGCAACTGGTTCACCGATAGCGTATGTTTTCAAACAGCTTTTATAAACACTAATTGTTTTTGATATAATCATATCCAAATTGTAATCAGCGTAGACGTTTTTTGCCAGTTGTAATGCTTGTTCCTTATAATAATCATACCCGTTGAATAATTGCAAAATGGTATCCACTATTTGAATTTTATCGGGAGGTGGATCATCCACCGAAACAAAATTATTATCGCGCATATATCTATAATTTTCCAAACTAATAATTGAGCATTTATGTTTTCGGTTGGCGGAGATTACCGGAATACTAAGCGACAGAGCTTGCATAGCTACCCGACCAACTCCAATTACTAACCCCGCTTTCGAAATAATCTCAAAAACATCTTTTTTATATCCTAATAGCTCAACAATATCTTTTCCCAATTGAGTGTTTACTTTTGATGCGACTTTCAATAGCGAATTAAAACTATTTCCGTCTCCAATAATTTGCATTGAAATGCCTTTGTTGACCTCGTATAACTGTGGTATAACTTGCGTTACTAATAATTGAAGAAATGAATAATGACCTCTATCGACCCGGCATGCGTAGACAATTCTATTTTTATTGAAGTGATCGGAATTAAAACGTGCTTTTGGAAGTGGATTGTGAATTAACTCTGCTTTATCTCTAATGATAGAAAGTCTTAGAGCGCCGATAAAACTATTTTTAGATACAACAATTACTTTACCCAGCTGCTTTTGAATAAATTCCAACCCCACTTCTTTCTTTAACAATCCGTGGATGGTGGCAATAACAGGCACTCCGGTAAACCAACTGGTTATACATGCTGCAAGAATGGGATGATTTTGGTGAGCGTGGATTAAATCGATTTTTTCTTTTCTAATTAATTTAATTAACCGAAACACTGTTAAAGGAACTAAAAAATTTTTGAAGCAAATGGAATGAAATTTTACCTTCGGATGTAACTCGGTAAGTTTTCGTCCTGGTTTGCATAATAGATGAACTTTGATTCTACAGGTGCTTAAACTGTTGGCTAATTCAAGCACGTGATCTTCAGCGCCCCCAATTTCAAACCGTTTAATCAGCATCAAGATTTTCATTTGCAATTAATCCGATAAACAATTCAAAATAGTGTTTTCGTAAAACAACTCAACTGTTTTTATTCAATAAAAGTTTCCAAGCAACATTATGTCCGTTAATTTTTGAAGTGCCAATAGATTTTTAGAATAAATTGAAAACTAATTCCCAAATTATTTTTCATTGATAATTTTAAAAGCTCACCTCGTCTCAGATTTTGTCGCATTAGTAAATTTCCTTATTTTTGCCACGCTTCCTTAGCTCAGTTGGTAGAGCATATGACTCTTAATCATCAGGTCGGGGGTTCGAATCCCCCAGGGAGCACTGAGAAAGCTCGATTCTAAATTGGAATCGAGCTTTTTTGTTTTCTGACTTTCTAAGAATCCCGATTATCTTTGGCTTTAAAGTAGGGACTGGGTAGGGACTTTTTAATCCGAGTCCTTAATCCTACCGAACAAATTTTTTATTCGAATCTGCATCGAACATTTTTCATTTCCAAAATAGTGAAATAGACAATTAAGGGAAAGAACCGAAAGCTATACAGCTTCCGATTTTGCGATAACCTCAGTTTGCGAAATATCAAACACCGTTGCAGAAAAGAATTTTACATCTTCATCATCAGAAATCATTTCTGAATTTTCTTCTGAATTAGTTTTTGATGAAACCAGGATTAAGAAACCGTGTTCGTCTTTGCGAACAATTCTTCCGGCATTCTTCCATTGTTGAAAACCGCCAACTACAGTAAAATTGATTTCTGATTGAGCAACTAAAAAGCATTGATTGTGAGCGGTAAGTAAATGTCCTTCAACTGTAACTATACCATATTTGTCTGCAATGGCTTGACGTTGCTCTTCTGTCATTTCCGATAGAGTTTTTCGGATGCGAATAATCTTTTCTTTTTTCTCTTGCCTCTTTTGTTGTTTCTGTTCTTCTGATAACATTGCCATAACTCCTTTACGATTTGTTAAGCGATTTGATAAAACTGTTTAGAAAATTATGAGCAGCTGCAAGTGAAGTAAAATTGTAAGAATGCAAACTACCATTGCCTGTAAATACATTAACTAAGAAATTTTCTCTTGACTGAATTAGCCGCACAAGAAAACCTTTATGCTTTTTAGAATAGTGGACGATAACCGATGCCACGACACACCTTTTGCGCTATTAAAAAAATATATTTTGCCCGCTTAGTCATGCCTTTGCGAAACAATGGCTTGTTACCATGTTGGTGTAAGAAGAGATGATAATTTAAGGCAAGGGCGAATACCCGCACACAATACTTATTATGATGAATTAGCGGGATGAGTTTCATATACCCTTGCCCGGATTGGCTACCAAGATTCGAATAACACTAAGCTTGTTTATCGGCGGGCAAAATAAATTTTCTAATAGCTGAAAGAAGAGAAGCATTCAAATTGGAAAGAATGTAAAAGCAATTTATGAGTTAGGAAATTGGCGCATCTTTTTGTTATCAAAAAGTGTGAACAAGAGACAACCGAATAATTTGCTTCATTGTTTTATGAGGAAAATATTTTTGAACGAACTTCTTGAAAAATTATTTACCGAACTGGAAGTAGAATTTAAGAATATGAGGCGAAGGCGCGGGTTTTGTTCGTGGCGGGATTTTTGGCAAAGGTGGAATAATTTTTTTAGCCGAAACAAGAAATGGTGAAACGTTTTGCTTTTTGTGAGTGAAGCGAAGTCAATGAGTGAACGAACAATAAGCAGTGGAGCGATTATTTTTTGTTGAGGCGTCCAGCCTCGCCATGACAGGCGAGTCTAGGCGGGTAAGAAAAAATCACTCACCTTTATTGCAAAAAGCATGA
Organism: Ignavibacteria bacterium; assembly: GCA_027347545.1. GTDB lineage: Bacteria > Bacteroidota > Ignavibacteria > Ignavibacteriales > Melioribacteraceae > Stygiobacter. Next base: position 6,186 of record DAIEQT010000291.1, read on the forward strand.
CACATTCGAAACCCGTGACTGAGCCGATCCGTTTTTGGGGTGTTTGAGAGAAGCAAATGGGTTATCGCGAAGGGTAACCCATTCTTGAAATAAGTTAGTTGAGTTTAGTGAAGGTGGAAGAGTTCTGCACGACCTTTCCATCAGCGGTTTTGGTTACGACACACACATACAAAATACTATGCTGATACTTTGCAGCAATAATTTTCTGAGACGCATTTAGATCGATTTCTAAATCGTATGTCTGAGCGAAGTTATGCGCAGCAACTTCTTTTTAAAGAGAAATGATTTTGGACGGCTCGTCTGCTTCATTTTCCGGCTCATGGTAGCAGACAAGAGCATTTGCAGAAAGATTGACTTCATCAGTACCGAATACCGAAGCAGTATTGAGTATTGGAATTGTTGCAGTGATTTTGTCGGCGGCGACAGCAGCAACTGCTATCTGCAAAGGAAATCCTTCCAGAGCGAGAATATTCTGCTCGCTTGGTTTGTCAATACCGGAAAAAGCAAAGTTAGCTTTGAAGATTGCATTAAAAGCGGAAATGCCGGAACTCTTTACTTTATTCCAGATGGAAGATAGAGCAGATAAAGATAAAACGCTCTTTGAGAAGTTTGCAGTAACTGCAAACTTTGCACGGACTTCGAGAGAAGCCGGGTCTTGACTCGCATTGAAACTAGATGGGCGAGCTGCCATGATAGTTCTCCCCTCGACTGTTCTTGCCGAAAGGTTACCAAGTTTTCCTTTCATATTGCCAATTACATTACCAGATAGTATAGCCATTGTAAGTACTCCTTTGATAATATTAATTACGGTGTCAATTTTAGTTAAGGATATAATTCGAATCACTGTACATTTCTGCGAGTAACCAACTATGACTGTAGTTAATAATTAACGCTGATAGATGAAAACCCGATGGCTTGGCAGATACTTGTTATATACTTGTTTCGGGCTGGTTGGAATCTCGCAATAATTCTTCCAATCGAAGCGATTTTCTAGATCGCCTTCGAAAAATAATTGAGTTGATTGTTCCGAATGCAAGGTGATACTTA
>DAIEQT010000293.1 GCA_027347545.1 Ignavibacteria bacterium
CGCCGCAATAGGATTGCAAAGTGCTTATTCCCATCTTGCTGAAAATTTTGTACAGACCTTTACTAACAGCTTTCACAAAATTCTTTTTCACAGTTGCGTAATCAATCGAAGGAGGCAAGAATCCTTTCTCTGATAAATACGCAAGCGTTTCATAAGCTAAATATGGATTGATAGCGTTAGCGCCGTAACTGCAAAGCAGAGCAAAGTGATGAACTTCTCTCGCTTCGCCGGTCTCAACTATAATTCCGGTTTTAGTTCTTAATCCGGCGCGAAGTAAAGTATGATGAATTGCTGAAGTTGCCAACAAACTTGGTATAGCCGCATGTTCACGGTCAACACCTTTATCAGAAAGAACTAAAAGTGAAATACCGGATTTAACCGCCTCTACTGCTTCGATACAAATTTCTTCTAATCTGCTTCTCATATCGTGATGTTTGAACGGATTGAAGAGAAGCGGAATTGTCTGCGATTTGAACAATCCTCTTGCAATGTGACGAATCTTTTCCATCTGAGAATTTGAAAGTAACGGATGTTCAAGTTCCAAACGGTTCGCATGTTGCGGAGTTTCATCTAAAAGATTTTGTTCTGGACCAACATAAGTTGTTAACTCCATTACAAGTTCTTCACGAATCGCATCAATTGGAGGATTTGTTACTTGAGCAAACAATTGTTTGAAATATCTAAATAACAGTTGCGGTTTATCAGAAAGTACTGCAAGCGCCGCGTCAGTTCCCATCGAACCGATTGCCTCTTCGCCCCGCTCAGCCATCGGTAATAATACTTTGTCTAAATCTTCTTTTGTGTAACCAAAAATTCTTTGCCGCATATGAATTGTTTTGAAGTCGGAATTGTAGATGTAATCCGGAGTTGGCAAGTGTCCCATCTTAATCATATTCTCGTTAACCCACTTGCGGTAAGGCTTGCGCGTTACAATTTCCTTTTTGATTTCCTCATCTTCAATAATTCTTCCTTGCTTTAAATCGAGGATAAACATTCTTCCCGGTTGAAGTTTTCCTTTCACAGCAACGTTCTCAGCATCAACGCTCCACGTTCCGGCTTCGGAAGTTAGCACAACTAAATCATCTTTTGTAATTACGTAACGCGAAGGACGCAGTCCGTTTCTATCTAATGTAGCGCCAATAATATTTCCATCGGTGAAAACAACTGCCGCCGGACCATCCCATGGCTCCATCATGGTTGCGTGATACTCATAAAATGCTTTCCTATCCGGGTCCATCAAATCGTTTTTCGACCAAGCTTCCGGAATCATCATCATCATAGCATGTGGAAGGCTTCTTCCACCCATAACTAAAAGCTCAAGCACAGAATCGAAAGTAGCGGAATCACTTTGTCCATCCATGATAATCGGAAGCATTCTTCTCAAATCTTTACCGTAAAGAGGTGATTCCATTACATGCTGACGCGCTGCCATCCAGTTTTTGTTTCCTCGCAGAGTATTTATTTCACCGTTGTGCGCAATCATTCTAAACGGATGAGCTAAATCCCAAGTTGGAAATGTGTTAGTAGAAAATCGCATGTGCAGCATTGTCATTCCGCTTTTCATATCGGGATCAGAAAGGTCTTTGTAATAATCAATCAGTTGTTGTGCAAGCAGCATTCCCTTATAAACAATTGTGCGGCTGGAAAAAGAAGGTACATAATATTTGCTTCTATCTAACTTTAATTCGGCGCGAACACGATGGTCAATAATTCTTCTGATAAGATAAAGCTTACGTTCAAATTCATTTTGGTCTTGAATTTTTTTGTTAGCACCAACAAAACACTGTCTGATAAATGGCTGCGTAGCCTGCGCTCCTTTGCCTGGAACATTTGGATCAACCGGAACATCTCGCCAGCCTAGAAACTTCTGGTTCTCATCAAGAACAATTTTTTCAATTAAGTTTTCAACAGATTTTCTAATGATGGGGTTATGAGGAAAAAATATTACACCAACCCCATACTTGCCTTCTTCGGGTAAATTTATTTTTGTTCCAGCGGTAACTTTGCGCAAAAATTCATCCGGCATTTGGATTAAAATACCCGCACCATCTCCAGTATTTGGATCGGCACCAACAGCTCCTCTGTGTTCCAGATTTTTAAGAATATCAAGACCTTTTTCAATAATCGTTCTGGACTTTCTGCCTTTCACATCAGCGACAAATCCCATTCCGCATGCGTCATGCTCAAAGGCTGGCGAGTACATACCTTTACACGTATTCACGGAATTGGAAGAATTCAGCATATCTTCGAACACATTTTTATTTATATCCGGCATCAGGATACTCCTATTTCTAAATAATTATTCACTTGATGAATAAACAAATTTATATTTTTCTTCCTTCCCACTTCTTTATGGGCTGAAAGAAAGTGAGACTTTTTAATTACAAACTAGATTAGATTAATTAGAATTGAATGGCGCGTAATGCTTAGGCTTTCGTTATAATTTGCCAAAGCATGTGTAAGGAGGACTGTAATATTTAATAGCATATTATTCATTAATTAGCCAACGCCATAAATCTAATCCGTAATATAAAAATCATAATGAATGATGCAAGTATTTTTTGCAAAAATATTCATTAAAATGCATAATTATGCAACAGAGTTAGCGCACAGGAATTGGCCATACCGGAAGACTCTCGTGCCCGGCTTCATCTACTGATTGAACTGCAAAAAGGTAATTGTCCTTAGAATATGGCAAAGTTATTTCCGTTACATCAGTAAATATTTTCTTTTCCCAGAAAGGCTGATATGTTTCGCGCATCAAAACAAAATATCCTTTTGCTTTACCATTTTTTGGTGCTTCCCATTTCAGCTTTGTAGAGTTTGCAACTTCTTTAGTTAATACTCCAACTTTTTGCGGCTCTGATGCTGCAAGCGCTAAGTTTGCCAGCACTGATAGATTTATGCATGTAATCTTTCTTGCATATTCGTAGTCAACAAACTCCGGCAGGTCTCCATATTGAATACCTTTTTCAACGCGAATATTTTGATGCTGATGGTCATAATTTTCATTCATCTCGCAGAAGCGCACGGCTGTAAACCCTTGTCTGTTAAATGGAGTATGATCACCGCCGCGAAGAAATCTATCATTGCGATAGATGAGTTTCACTTCTATTTGGTCAACGTAACGTTCCCCAACTTCTTTTATATAACGTGCAAGCTGGCGGGATCTGCTGTCGTTCTCTGCATTAGTTGACTGACGGATACTTTTCATTTCATCGGTTTCTAAAAGAGGTATTCCCTCACTAAATACTCTAACTTGCATATTATCTTTAAGAATAGTTTCGTTAGAAAACGAATTACCGATCATGTCATTGTTAAGCATTGCCACTAAATTCCAGTTTTTCTCTTTGGCTTTCTTAGCCAAATAAGTTGAGCCAAACAGTCCTTGTTCTTCTCCTGAAAATGCCACAAAGATTATTGTAGCGGGAAACTTCTGTCTGGACAGTACTCTTGCGAGTTCTAGCACAGCAGCTACTCCGGATGCATCATCATTAGCTCCCGGTGCGGTAGATGTTGAATCATTAGCACCTCCTGCCCGCGAATCTATATGACCTCCAACAATGAAAACTCTGTCGTCAGTTTTATTTGTGCCACTTAGAATAGCAATTGGGTTAGTCATAAGAATTCTTCGCGTAATTCTTCTTCCGTCCGGCTCTACATAAAACGAATCAAGGCTAACTTTCATTCTGCCTTCGGATTCCTCGGCGTACTTCTCAAATTGATTTTTCACCCATTCACAAGCAGCGCCAATGCCCTTCTCTTTTTCATTTCTCGAGCTGAATGAATGGCGCGTTCCGAAACCAACTAACTTGCGGACATTTACTTCCAGATTAACAGAGGATATTTCGCTGAGCATTGCAGAAATATTAGGATCTCTGTTTAGTATAGCTGTTTGAGAATAAATTGCTGAAGTGACGAATAGTGTTAGCAGTAGATATTTTAGTTGCTTCATTTTGTCTCCGATGGATTTGTTTGAAAGTCCAAACAATACTCGATACAAAATAGAAGTTTTTATCAACTAAGGAAAGAAATCCCGTTTCAAAAAATGCTAAACAATTCTGCTACCGGTTTCGCTTTCAAAGAAGTAGAAATGGTTTTTATCGAGCGAAATTTCTACTTCCGCGCCTATGCGAAAAGTGTCTTTGGGTTTTAGTCTAGAAATTATTGGCTTACCATCTATAGCAAAATGAGCAAAGACTTCATTTCCCATTTGCTCTACAACATCAAGCGTTATTCTAATTTTATTCAGAGCATTATCTTCATCAGAGAAATGTTCCGGGCGTATTCCGAGAGTAATTTTTGAATTAACATATTTTGAAAAAACTTTCTCATCAAGAGGGATTTGCAAAACATTCATTTCGCTGGTAAACTTTATTCCATCATCATTTACAATTTTCCCTTCAATGAAATTCATAGCCGGGCTGCCAATGAAACCAGCTACAAATTGATTAACCGGATTATTATAAAGATTCAACGGCGAATCAACTTGCTGAACTATTCCATCCTTCATAACTACAATTCTATTTCCAAGAGTCATCGCTTCGGTTTGATCGTGAGTAACATAAACAACTGTTGTTTCAAGTTGATGATGCAGACGTGCAAGTTCGGTTCTCATTTGTACGCGGAGTTTTGCATCAAGATTACTGAGCGGTTCATCAAACAAAAACACTTTTGGCTTACGGACAATCGCTCTGCCTACCGCAACACGCTGACGCTGACCGCCGGAAAGCTGTTTTGGCTTCCTCTCTAACAAATGTTCTATACTAAGAATTTTCGCTGCCTCGTTAACGCGTTCGTTTATTTTCTCCATTGGAAATTTTCTTAGCTTTAGCCCAAAAGCCATATTTTCAAAAACCGTCATGTGAGGATAAAGCGCGTAATTCTGAAATACCATAGCGATATCTCTGTCTTTCGGAGGAATATCATTTACAAGCTTTCCATCAATGTAAATTTCACCTTCAGTGATTTCTTCTAATCCAGCAACCATTCTAAGCGTTGTAGATTTACCGCATCCGCTTGGACCAACAAGTAGAACAAATTCTTTATCATTGATTTCCAGATTAACAGATTGCACCGCTCTGTTTTTCCCTTCGTAAACTTTGCCGACATTTTTAAGAATTACTTCAGACATAAATTTCCTCTTAAGAATTTTTATTCTTTAACGCTTCCCATCATAATGCCTTTGATATAATATTTCTGGAGCGCTAAAAAGACAATTAACACTGGAACGATTGTTATTACCGAACCAGCCATAAGCATTTCCGTGTCTTGAACATGCTCACTGCTTAAGTTTGCAAGTGCAACAGGAAGCGTGTACATGTTTGAATCTGTCATTACAATTAAGGGCCAAAGAAAATCATTCCATGTTCCCATAAATGTGAAGAGACCAAGCGTAACCAAAATTGGTTTGCATAGCGGTAGAATTACTTTTAAATATATTTGAAGTTCGGTAGCGCCATCCATTTTGGCGGCTTCAATCATGCTATCCGGAATTGAGAAAGCATACTGGCGAATTAGAAATATTCCAAAAATACTTGCCATACCTGGAACGATGATTGCCCAATAAGTATTTATTAATCCCATGTTTTTTAGCAGTAGAAAAACCGGAAGCATCGTTACTTGTCCGGGAATAATCATAGAACTCAACAGAAATTTGAAGAGACTTTCTTTCTTTGAGAATCTAAATTTTGCAAAAGCATAGCCGCCCATTGAATTTAGAAAAAGTGAAAAGAAAGTTGCGCCTAGAGAAATGATTATACTGTTCAGTAAGTAGCGGGTTAGGTTCAAGCGTGAGAACAAAACTTGGTAATGAGAGAAATCAAATTTTTCCGGGAAAAGTTTTGGCGGATAAGTATTGGAAGCGCCGGTAGGCATAAAGGAAGCCGAGACCATCCAGAGAAACGGCAAGAAAGTTATCACTGCTACAAATATTACGAGAGCCAGAACTAAATATTTTTTTACCTTAGCCATTTCTCTCCTTCTGCAATTTGAATTGGATTGAAGTACCAATCAAAATAATTATGGTAAGCATAAACGCCAGCGCGGTTGAATAGCCGATGTTCCACCAACGGAATCCCTCTTGGTACATATAGAGAACTATGCTTAGTGTACTATTGAGCGGACCACCTTGCGTCATAACATAAGGCTCGGCAAATAACTGGAAGTAGCCAATCATTGTAATGACACTGATGAACAAAGTTGTTGGCGCGAGCTGTGGAATTGTAATATGCTTGAACTGCTGCCACGCGGAAGCACCTTCAATGCTTGCAGCTTCGTAAAGTTCTTCCGGAATGTTTTGCAGTCCGGCAATAAAGATTACCATGTTGTAGCCAAAATTTTTCCATACAACCAAAAGTATAATTGCCGGCATAGACCAATTTGGATCGCCTAACCAATCAACAGGACCGAGACCGATGAATCCTAATAAATAATTAAGCAAACCAAACCGTGGATGATAAATGTAGCGCCAGACAATTGCCACAGCAACATGAGTAGTTACAACCGGAAGAAAATAAATTAGGCGGAACACACCTTTGAACCGAATAAATTTCGAGTTAAGTAGAACAGCCGCTGCTAAAGAAGCAGCAACTGAAAGCGGTCCGCCTACCATTACAAAGTAAAAAGTATTTTTGATAGCCGTCCAAAATAGAGGATCGCTAAGTAAAGTTGAGTAATTTTTGAAAGCTACAAAGCGGAGATAATCTAAATTGCCGAGCGCGTATATATCAAAATCGGTAAAGCTCATCGCAAAGGCGGCAATGACAGGCATAAAGAAAAATAACGCGATAATTAAAAGAGAAGGACCGAGAAAGAGCGCAACTGCACTAAGTTTAGTTTTATTTATCATGTTTTTTACTCAAAATGAAGCGGCGTTTTTCTAAAATCTTATTTACATCTTCATCTAGTTTTTTCAAAGCATCATCAATAGAAATTCTTTTGCGGGCAATTGGCTCAACCATTTCTTGCTGAACCTTCTGAAAGACAATCTGTTCCCACTCTGGAATCTTTGGAGCCGGTTTTGTTTTTTGCAACTGCTCGTAAAAAGCTCTGATATATCTGTCATTTACGAATTCCGGATATTCCCAAGATTTTTTTACTGCCGGCAACGATGAAACAAGTTTGTAAAAAGTATATTGAGTTTTTTCATTAGCTAAAAATTCAATCCATTTCCATGCTGCATTTTTATTCTTGGATTTAGAATTCAGAACTATACTTGAACCGCCAGGCAATGAATAACCTGGATACTCGTTGTTAGGAGATGGCAGCGGTGCAGTCATCCATTTATCTTGTACTTCCTTTGGTAATCTGTTTTGAAATTCTGTTACGTTCCAGGGTCCGGTTATATACATAGAGAAAAAGCCTTCGCCGAAAGCTTGATAAACATTTAATACTTGCTGCATATCTACCGGCGCCAAATCTTCGTGATAAAACTTGGTGAGATATACAATTGCTTCCTTAAACTCTTTTGAGGAAAAATTTGCATACCGGTCTTTGTTCTTTAACAGTTTAGCATTGTTCTGAAGTCCGAATAAAATAAAAGGCAACCATTCATTTGTGGGAATAAAAAACGAGTAGCGGTTAAACTTCCGTTTGATTTTCTTAGATGCATCATAAAGCTCAGCCCAAGTTTTTGGTGCATTATCGTAACCCACAGCTTTCAAAATGTCGGTACGGTAGAACATTACTCTTGTATCAACATACCATGGAATTCCGTAAACGGTTGAATCGAGAACATTCGTTTCCCAAATTCCATCGAAAAATTTTTCTCTTGAGATGATTGACGATTTCGAAACAAACTTATTCAATGGTTCGATTGAACTGATTGCTTCAAATTCCGGAATCCAAGTGTTGCCAAGCTGGAAAACATCGGGCAGAGTTTCGCTGGCAAAAGCTGTAATCAGTTTTTCGTGTGCAGCAATCCAGGCAATCTGCAACACTTTTACTTTGATGTTTGGATTTTGCTTTTCAAACTCAGGAATAAGCTTAGCAACTGCTTCTCCTTCAACACCCATTGCCCAAAAATTAATTTCAATCTTATCAGATTTCTGCTGCGAACAGCTAACTAATAAAGCCAAGAGAGCAATAGCGAAATATTTCGTCCTCGATAGTTTCATTCTTATTTAATCACTAACATTTTCTTGGTTTGAGTAAAACCATTTGCTGTCAAAGTGTAAAAGAAAACTCCGCTTGATAGTGAAGAACGAAGAGTGGAGAATGTAGAGTTGTAAACTCCGGGTTGTTTGAGTTCATTAACTAGCGTTGCTACTTCTCTTCCAAGAGCATCATATACTTT
>DAIEQT010000295.1 GCA_027347545.1 Ignavibacteria bacterium
AACCAGAAAAATTTTCTTTTCTGCCAGAGCTTGCAAGCAAAATCCTTGCGATTTTCATTTCGGTGAACTCACTAGCGAAATCATATACAAAGCTGAGTACCTGCATTCAAATGTAAATACACACCGTTCGAAGGAGTTACGCTTAACACGGCTGTTAAAGCAAGATTTGTTAACGGAAAACTTCAAAAGTTTAGAATGGAGTGAGCTATGAAAAATAATCTTACAATCGAAAACGCTTGGATATGTTCTATAATTGATTCAGATGTAATCCCTTTTTTTGGCGATCTGCTCGTCACAGAAGGAGTGATAACGAAAATTCGTCCGAAGAGTTTCGCATCCTATCAAAAAAATCCAACTAAAGTTGGTAAAGACTCTTACAACTCTTTTGGCAGAGTTGTAACAATTCCGCAAGTAAACTTTCACGATCACATTTACTCACGTCTGGCAAAGGGATTACCATTCAAAGGCAAATTAGATTCGTTCCAAAATGTTTTAAAAAATCTTTGGTGGAAACTCGACCGTGCGCTTGATTTGGAGATGGTAAAATCTTCGGCGCAAGCTGCTGCGATTGATTCAATTCAAAACGGAGTTACTTATATATTCGATCATCATTCTTCACAAAGTGAAATTGAGAATAGCTTAAAAACAATTAAAGAAGCTCTCGAAGTACATAAACTGCGCGGAGTTCTTTGTTTTGAAACAACTGATAGAAACTGTTCCGATGAAGCTATAGCCGGACTGGCGGAAAATGTCCTATTTAAAAATTCAGATTCGAAAGACTTCAGAGCTATGCTCGGGCTTCATGCATCCTTCACGCTCTCTGATGAAACTTTACGTGAAGCAAGAAATGCTTTAAGGAAAGATTGGGGAATTCATATTCATGTTGCCGAAGATGAGAGTGATAATAAGTTAAGTGTTGAATATGCCGGCGCGCTTCCGGTTAGCCGTTTGAAAAAATACAAATTGATGAATGACAAAGGCATTCTGGTTCATGGCGTCCATCTCCAGCAGAAAGATTATTTGAAAATATTGGAAGCAGAAAGTGCGTTAGCATTTTGTCTGGATTCCAATATGAATAATTCTGTTGGACTTCCGCAGTTTGCCAAGATTCCAGATCTAATTCCGTTGCTGGTTGGAACAGACGGAATGCACGCAAACATTGCTAGCTCACTAAAACAATTGTTCCTGGTTGCACGTAATCAAGGTCTAACCACTGATAAAGCATCGGCATTAATTAAGAAAATTTACTTTGACCAAATTGCGTTTGTGAAAAAATATTTTGATGATTTTCCTTCGTTAGTCGAAAAAGATCGGGCAGATTTTATCGTTTGGGATTATGTTCCACCAACACCAATAAGTAAAGAAAATTTTTGGGGACACTTTATTTATGGTATGTTGGAAGCCCGAATTTTGAGTGTTGTACAAAAGGGAAAATTCTTGATGAAAGATTTTCAGTTTACAGATGTGAACATTGATAAAATTAGAAATGAAATTTATGTTCAAGGAGAAAGGTTATATAATACACTGAAATAAAGCCCGTGTGTCATATTGAGCGACCAGTCTCGACGAATAGGATGGAGCGAAATATCTCCAATTAAGAGTTTATAGATTCTTCTTCCCGATAAATCGGGACTCAGAATGACAAACGGTATCCTTCTAAATTGAAAAGAAGAGAAAGGAATGAGCAAAGATTTTTCCATAGTTGGCAAATCGGTTATAAGGGAAGACGGTTTTGAAAAAATAACCGGCAGAGCCAAGTTTGCAGATGATTACAAATTTGATGGTATGTTGTTTTCGGTGATGCTTCGCATTCCGGCAACACACGCTAAGATAAACTCGATTGATTTTTCCGAAATACAAAACAATCCTTCAGTAGCATCAATTATTACTTCACAAGATATTCCCGGTGCAAAGAAAATTGGAATGATTAAGAACGACCAACCGGTTTTCTGTGATGAAAAAGTTGTTACTCCGGGCGATGTGTTAGCAATGATAGTTGGCGAAGATGAAACTGAACTGCGCAATCTAGTAGCAAAAATAAAAGTTGACTACACTCTATTGCCAACATTAACAGATCCAACAAAAGCTCTAGAAGATAATGCGCTGCTCATTCATCCTGAGCTAGGGAGCAATTTGATTTGTTATCATCCGCTTCGAAAAGGAGATGTGGAAAAAGGCTTTGCTGAAAGTGATAAAATTCTTGAGCGGGTTTACACAACACAAACGATTGAACACGCATACATTGAGCCGGAAGCAGTGATTGCAATTCCGCTTGAAGATGGAGCCGTGAAGGTTATCGGTTCAATTCAGAATCCGTTTACAGCCCGAAGAATTGTTGCGTCGGTTCTTAATCTTCCAAATGAGAAAGTTCAAGTCGTGCAAGCGCAACTCGGCGGTTCGTTTGGCGGAAAAGATGATACAATGTGTATGCTTTCTGCTCGTGCAGCAGTCGCTGCAATAAAACTTAATCGCCCGGTGAAAATTCGTTACGCCCGCGATGAATCAATTTTAGAATCTTACAAGCGTCATCCTTATATCTTAAAGTACAAAGTTGGGTTCAGCAAGATTGGAAAAATCAATGCAATGAAGATTGATCTTCTAGCAGACGGCGGCGCTTATTGTTCTATGAGTCCATTTGTAACCTGGCGTTCGGTTGTTCAAGCAACCGGTCCGTACGAAATTGAAAATGTTCAAACAGATGTTCGTGCAGTTTATACTAACAATCCTTACACCGGCGCGATGCGCGGCTTTGGCTCACCTCAACCAATCTTTGCGCAAGAATCTTTGATGGATGAAATTGCTTTGCATGTTGGTGTTACACCAGATGAAATTAGAAGACGCAATGGGTTAAAGCTTGGTTCAGTTACTGCAACGGGACAAACTCTTAAAGAGCACGATGTAAATCTTATTCCAGTTCTTGATAAAGCCGTTTCGTTTACAAACTTTGCCCAGAAGTGGAAAGCAAACAAAAAAGAACAAGTTGCTGCAAAAGAATATGTTTTCGATAAACCAATATTTAGGGATGAACAGTTTATCGCTCCGGACAGTTTGATTAGAAAAGGAATCGGCTTAGCAGTCAGTTTTCGCGGATGTTCCCTAGGTGCAGAAGGTTTGGATCAATCATCATGTTACATCTCAGTTCAGCCGGATGGGAAAATTGTTATGCTAAGTGGTTTAGCAGAAAATGGACAAGGTTTGCGAATGACTTTATTGATGGCCGCTGCAGAAGAACTTGGAGTTACTACAGATAAAATTATTTATTTAGAAACAGATACATCAAAAATTGAAGATAGCGGACCAACAGTTGCATCGCGCGGAACGATTATGGGAGCCGCTGCTGCTAAAAATGCGGCTGAGTTACTTCGAGCGCAACTAGAAAAAGTTGTTCGTGATGAATACAAACTTGATGAAACAGATTTTATTTCATTCCGCGAAAATTTAGTTTTTTCAAGAAAGAAAGGAATGATTGCAAAGTTTGATGATGTTGTTAAAGCTGCATATGAAAACAAAGTTGAGCTTTCTGCAATCGGTAGATACAAAAGTCCGGACGTAAGCTGGGATGAGCACACTGGACAAGGTGATGCTTACTTCACTTACGTTTACGGCTGTCAAGTTGCGGAAGTAAGTGTTAACACCGGAACCGGCGAAGTTTATCTAAACAAAATTACCGCTGTTCATGATCCTGGAACAGTTATAAATAGATTGGGCGCACTTGGACAAGTTTACGGCGGCGTAACTCAAGGAGCCGGATACGGAATCTTAGAAGAAGTAACGACTAATGATGGAATGATACGCGAACTGAACTTCGATCAATATTTAATTCCAACAGCAAAAGACATTGATGAAATAAAACCACTTTTCTTGGAGGGAAATGAAAAGTATGGCGCCTGGGGTGCTAAGTCTTTGGGTGAGCCAACGCTTGAACTTGGAGCCGCAGCAATAGCAAACGCTGTTTGCAATGCGCTTGGTAAAAGATTCTACAACTTGCCGCTTAACTTGGAAGAAGTTTTGCTTGGAAGAAAATTACGCCCTCAAGATATAAAGAGAGGGAGCTTATGATTGATATAATGTGCGAAGTTCTCACTCCAGAAAATTTAACTGATGCGCTTCAGTTGTTGGCTAAGGCAGATTCAACAACAAAAATTTTAGCCGGCGGAACTGATGTTGTAGTTGGAAAGACTCAAGGATCGAAAAGATTTGCTGATACTGTTACATTGATTGATATTAACAGAATTGAAGAGTTAAAAGGAATTTTTGAAAAGGATGGAATGATTTCTATCGGGGCAGCTACGACATTCTCAGAGATTTGTAAAAGTAAGTTGGTTGAAGAGAAACTTCCTTTATTAAAGAAAGCTTCCAGCACAATTGGGAGTTTGCAAATCAGAAATAGAGCCACAATCGCCGGAAACTTTGTAAACAATGCGCCGTGTGCTGATACCGTCCCAGCGCTTCTTGTTTATGATGCAAGCATTGAAATTAAATCGCAAGCGGCAACAAGGAATATTTCGTTGCAAGAATTTTTGCAAGGACCATACAAAACTCAATTGCAGCAAGGTGAGTTGGTTACGCGAATTCTTGTTCCAACTCCAAAACAAAATTACGCTGGCGATTTCTACAAACTCGGCAGAAGGCGCGCAGTTGCAATTAGCCGCTTAACACTAGCTGTTTTAATTCTACTTAACGGAAAAGAAATTGCTGATATAAAAATTGCGTCTGGCGCTGTAACGCCAATTGGAAAACGCTTTCCAAAACTTGAAGAGTTTGCCAAGGGAAAAGTTATGACAGACAATCTGCTTCGTGATCTTTCCAAGAAAATGGGTGAAGAAGTTTTAGCAGTAACCGGATTGCGCTGGTCGAGTGACTATAAATTGCCAGTTGTTCAGCAAATGTTTTATCAATTACTAAAAGGAATTGAACGCTGATTCTTCCAAGCGTTCGGAATTAAAAAATTATGGAAATAAAATTCATACTAAACGGGAAAGAAGTATCAACAATTACAGAGCCAAGTTTACGCTTGCTGGATTTACTTCGTGAAAAGTTTGATCTGACCGGAACTAAAGAAGGATGCGGAGTTGGCGAGTGCGGAGCTTGTACTGTATTAATGAATGGCAAAGCGGTAAACTCTTGTCTTGTACTTGCGGCACAAGTAAACGATTCCGAAATTCTTACGATAGAGGGGATTGCAAAAGGTGATGAGCTTCATCCACTCCAAAAAAACTTTTTACTGAATGGAGCAGTTCAGTGCGGTTTTTGTTCACCCGGAATGGTTTTATCTTCTTATGCATTGCTGGAAGAAAATCCAAATCCAACAGAAGAAGAAATTAAAGATGCCATTGCCGGAAATCTTTGCCGCTGTACCGGTTATAAACAAATTATTGATGCGGTAAAGCAAACTGCAAAAGAACTGAAAATGGAAGTAAAAGCTTAGAATGGCAAAGAGACTCAGCAAATCCGAATACAATAATTTCTTTATCGAAATAAAAGAACGAATTAGAAAAGCGCAATACGAAGCTCTTCGGAAAGTAAACAAAGAGCTTATTAAACTCTATTGGGATATCGGAAAAAAGATTATAGAGAATCAAAAGCTGCACGGCTGGGGAAAATCAATTGTTGAGAATCTTTCGGACGACTTACAAAAGGAATTCCCCGGTGTAGGCGGATTATCTGCCAGAAATCTTTGGTATATGAGAAATTTCTATTCTGAATATCAAGACAATGCAATTCTGCAACCATTGGTTGCAGAAATAGGCTGGGCTCACAATGTCGTTATAATGGAAAAATGCAAAGGGAATAATGAGAGAAAATTTTATGTAAGTATGACTAAAAGATATGGCTGGACGAAAAATATTTTGGTTCACCAAATAGAGAATGATTCTTATAAAAAGTTTTTGTCTAATCAAACGAATTTTGATAAAGCTTTACCCGAAACAGTGAAGAGTCAAGCAAAACTTGCTGTTAAAGATGAATACACATTTGATTTTCTCGAACTCGGTGAAGAACACAGCGAACGTCAATTGGAAATTTCGTTGATAAATAATATTAGAAAGTTCTTAATAGAAATAGGCGGCGATTTTGCATTCATTGGTAATCAATTCAAAATTACAGTAGGTAATCAAGAATATTTTATAGACCTACTTCTTTACCACAGAAAATTGAGATGCTTGTTTGCAATAGAACTTAAAGTTGGCGAATTCAAACCCGAATATGCCGGGAAGATGCAATTTTACCTTGCAGTGTTAAATGATAAAATAAAATTGGCGGAAGAAAATCCATCAATAGGATTAATTTTGTGTAAGGATAAAGACAAGCTAATAGTAGAATATGCTTTACGCGATACCTCTCAGCCGATTGGAGTAGCCACCTACAAATTAACAAATAAGGTCCCAAAAGAATTGAAGAAATATCTCCCTTCTCCAAATGATATTTCCGGAATTTTTGAGAACACTTTAATTATTGACTGAAGTTACGTATGAATTGAATTTGGTGAATTATTTTTAGTGAAACTTGGTGCCTTTGTGGCTCAATTTCTTATGTTTTCTTTTGCCACCAAGTCACAAACCTGCCCGCCACGTAGAGTATACTTT
>DAIEQT010000304.1 GCA_027347545.1 Ignavibacteria bacterium
TGGAAAGACAGCTTTAGTAGATGCCGGAGATGCAACTCTTCGTTTTGATAATGGGAAGAGAGTTATTCTTCCTTTATTGGAGAAACTTGGTATAGACAAAATTGATTACGCCTTCATTTCGCATATAGATTCTGACCACTACATGGGTGTACTAAGTCTGATTAAGGAGAAGAAAATTGCCGAGTTGTACAAGCCGGAGCTAAATCCAACAAAACAGAACGACTTGGACTTTGAGGGAATTTTAAAAAGGAATGGCATTCCGGTTCACTATTATAGACATGAAAGTTTAACCATAGGTAATGCCAAACTGTATTTTTTGCATACTGATTTGCAAAGTGGCGAATCAGAATCTTCCAATGATATAAGTGGTGTAATCAAAGTGGTTTATGGGAAAAGCTCATTTCTATTTACCGGCGATGCTGGAATAAAGGTTGAAGAAAAATACGTTGCCAAGTATGTAGGATTCCTAAAAGCTGATATTCTTAAAGTTGGTCATCATGGAAGTAAAACGAGTTCTTCAGTAGATTTTCTCCAAACAGTTTCACCTAAATATGCATTAATTAGTGCCGGAATAATGAACAAATTTCGTCATCCATCTAAAGAAGTTTTGGATAGATTACGTAAGTTGCATACGAAAATTTTAAGAACCGATGAGCTTGGAGCAAGTATAATAAGCTCTGACGGTTCTGATCTCGAAATTGTTGACTGGAGAAACAATTAAGTATGAGTTCCAAACTGCTGATCAAAGAAAATCATTCCTTACTAACTTACAACACGTTCAATCTGGACACCACGGCTAGAAGATTCATCGAACTAACGAACAGCGAAGAGATTGAATGTTTCATCCAATCTGAATTTGCGAATAATAGGATTCTAATTCTAGGTGGTGGTAGTAACTTATTACTCTTAAATGATTTTGACGGTATAGTTGTTCATCTATCGAACAAGGGCATTCACGTTATTAGTGAATCGGGTGACGATGTAATTATTGAATGTTCAGCCGGAGAGATTTGTGATGATGTAGTTTCTTTCTGTGTAGAGAATAAATTTTACGGTATAGAAAACTTAGCTTTAATTCCCGGAACAATAGGCGCGGCGCCAATTCAGAATATTGGAGCATACGGTGTAGAAATTAAAGACATACTCCAAAGCGTTGAAGGCTTTGATTTAATAACCCGCGAGAAGCGAATACTAACCGTTTCTGAGTGTGAACTCGATTACCGTTCCAGCATCTTCAAAACCAATTTAAAGGGTAGATTCCTCATAACAAAAGTGAAACTTAGGTTATCAAGAAAGAAAAAATTCCATCTTAACTACCGCGCATTAAATGAAAAATTTGGCAGAAGATCGGTAGATATAATCAGAATAGAAGATGTAAGTTCTTACATCAAAAAAATAAGAACGGAAAAATTGCCGGACTACAAAGTGCTGGGCAATGCCGGTAGCTTTTTCAAGAATCCCGAAGTATCGCCAGAAGAATTATCCGAGCTAAAAAATCAACATCATGATATAGTTTCTTTTGCCACATCAGCCGGAACCTATAAGATTGCCGCCGGCTGGCTTATAGAAGAATGCGGCTTCAAAGGAAAACGGATTGGCAATGTTAGCTGTTACGAAAAACAAGCGCTTGTAATTGTGAATCATGGCGGCGCAACCGGAAAGGAAATCAAGGAGTATTCGGAGCGGATTCAAGGGGCAGTTAAAAATAAATTCGGCATTATTTTAATGCCGGAAGTAAACATTATTTAACAAAATAACTTGGAATAAAAATGGAAGACTCTAGTTTCTTAATCATTGTTGTCGGGCTATCAATACTAATATTTTTGTCTAATGTCTTAGGCTCTACTTATGTTGCTATTAAAAAGGGTTATAATGGAGTTATAGTTTTTATTGTTGCTTTCTTTGTTCAACCACTTGTCGAAAGATTGCTACTTTATTTAGGTTTGCCAATATTAAATATTTTTGGGTTGTTAGTTTTTATTCCAATCTCCTTTGCTACTTTAATAGTAGTCACGCTATTGAAGAACAAACATAATTCCCAAGAAAATAAGAACTTGAGCAGCTTTGATAAGTTATTCTTAGAGATTCCACAACCTTTTATCGATCTTGCACACACATCGCGGGCATTATTTGGATTGAATCTGTCTTACGTTTTGGAGGGACTAACATATTTTGGAGTCGTTGGCTTACTGGCAATTTATTTTAATCAGTACACACAATTGGATGATATTAGAGCCGGAAATATGGTGGGTGTACTAACAGCCGGAATAACATTAAGTATGCTTTTTCTTGGCGCTACGGTAGATATTATTGGCGCGAGGAAAGCTCTTCTTTATTCATTGTCGTTTATGCTTGTTGGCAGAGTTTTATTGAGTACAGCTCCGCATCTTGGAAGTCCAGGCTTATGGAATGGAGCACACATTTTTGCTATGCTGGGAATACTTGGCGTTGTATTAGGATATGGAATTTATCAACCGGCAGCGTATGCTGCTGTGAAAAAATTTACAACCGAAAAGACAGCGGCGATGGGTTACGCAATGTTATACGCGTTGATGAACCTTGGCGGATTTTTGCCAGGCTTAATTTCACCACCGGTAAGAAAATCATTTGGAATTCTCGGCGTGTTCTGGGCATTTGTTGGGCTTACAGTTGCCGGATGGTTTGTTGTTTACTTCATTATGTCTAA
>DAIEQT010000310.1 GCA_027347545.1 Ignavibacteria bacterium
AGTACGCAGCGTAACGATTTCAAAACTTATAAAGAATACGCAGATTACATTAACAACCAGGACAAGCACAGAGTAACATTAAGAAGTTTATTTGATTTGGATTTATCCGGCGAGCCAATTTCAATTGATGAAGTTGAACCAGCATCTGAAATAGTAAAGCGTTTTGCAACCGGAGCTATGAGCTTTGGTTCAATTTCGCGTGAGGCTCATACAAATCTTGCAATTGCTATGAATAGGATCGGTGGCAAGTCGAACACCGGTGAAGGTGGAGAGGAAGCAGAGAGATTTGTTACACTTCCAAGCGGTGAAAGCATGCGAAGCGCAATTAAACAAGTTGCCTCTGCACGATTTGGCGTTACTGCAAACTATTTAGTTAATGCCGATGAACTCCAAATCAAAATGGCGCAAGGTGCTAAGCCGGGAGAAGGCGGTCAGCTTCCGGGACACAAAGTTGATTCAATCATTGCCAAAGTTAGACACAGCACGCCCGGCGTAACTTTAATTTCGCCGCCGCCTCATCATGATATTTATTCTATCGAAGATTTGAAGCAATTAATCTTTGATCTGAAAAACATAAATCCAACCGCAAGAATAAGCGTGAAGTTAGTTTCTGAAGTTGGTGTTGGAACAATTGCTGCGGGAGTTGCAAAAGCCCACGCCGATCATATATTAATTAGCGGTCACGATGGTGGAACTGGCGCTAGCCCAATCTCATCAATTCAATATGCGGGAACTCCTTGGGAACTTGGACTTTCCGAAGCGCACCAAACGCTTGTGCTCAACGGTTTGCGTGATAGAGTTTATCTTGCAACTGATGGACAACTTAAAACCGGTCGCGATGTTGTAATTGCCGCGCTGCTCGGTGCGGAAGAATTTGGTTTTGCAACCGCACCTCTTGTTACGCAAGGATGTATAATGATGCGTAAGTGTCATCTTAATACTTGTCCCGTTGGTGTTGCTACACAAGATCCCGAGTTAAGAAAGAAGTTTACCGGCAAGCCGGAGTATGTAATTAATTTTATGTTTTTTGTTGCGGAAGAAGTTCGCGAGTACATGGCCAAACTTGGTTACAGAACTATAAACGAAATGATTGGACAGACAGAAAAAATTATCCCTATACGTCAGCACGATCACTGGAAAGCGCGTGGTATTGATTTAAGTAAACCGCTTTTCAAACCAACACCGCTTTACGATACCGGCTTATACAGAACACGCGGACAAAATCACGGATTGGAAAATCAGTTTGATCATGAATTGATTGCTGAAACGAAAGATGCTGTTGAAAACAAAGTACCAATTGTTCTAAACAAGCGAGTGAGAAATATTCACCGGTGTGTTGGTACAATGCTTTCCAGTGATGTTGCCAAAAAATATGGTGAAGGTGGATTGCCGGAAGGAACAATCAAAATTGATTTGCGCGGAACAGCAGGACAAAGTTTCGGCGCATTTCTAGCAAAGGGAATCGAACTCAATCTCACTGGTGAATCGAACGATTACTTTGGTAAAGGGTTAAGTGGCGGCAGAGTGATTGTAAAAATTCCTCAGGAAGTAACATTTACAGCCGAAGATAATATTATAGTCGGTAATACTTGCTTGTACGGTGCAACAAGCGGAGAAGCATTTATTAACGGTTTAGCCGGTGAACGTTTTGCAGTTCGTAATTCCGGTGCATTAGCTGTCATTGAAGGTGTTGGAGATCATGGTTGCGAATACATGACCGGCGGACGTGTTGCAGTTCTTGGAAAAATCGGAAGAAATTTTGCGGCTGGAATGAGCGGCGGCATAGCGTACATTTGGGACCCAACCCGCGAAGCTGGTCAGCGTGTTAATCGTGGAATGGTAGAAGTTGAATATTTAATCTATGACGAAGACAAAAATGAAGTTTATGAAATGGTGAAGAAGCATTTTGAATACACGGGTTCGAAACGAGCGCAGTTCATTTTAGAAAATTGGGAACAAGAAAAAGAAAATTTCTGGAAGGTAATTCCGGGAGAATATAAAAAAGCTTTGGCAAGAATGGCGAAAGCTACCGCTGCAAAACTTGAAGAGGAGAAGGAGGTTGTTCATGGGTAAACCAACCGGTTTCATGGAATTTGAAAGAGCATATCTGAGAAAGGATTCTGCCGAAGAAAGAGTTCAACACTATAAAGAGTTTGAAAAAAGATTTAGTTCCGAAAAAGTTAAGACTCAAGGCGCACGTTGCATGGATTGCGGAATTCCATTCTGCCATGGCGATACCGGCTGCCCGATTCAGAATTATATTCCCGAATGGAATGATTTGGTTTACAAAGGGCACATGAAAGATGCACTTGAGAATCTTCATTCAACAAATAATTTCCCGGAGTTCACCGGCAGACTTTGTCCCGCGCCTTGCGAATCTGCTTGCACTCTTGGAATAAATAAAGTTCCGGTTTCCATTAAAGCAATCGAACGAACTATCATTGATAAAGGTTTTGAAGAAGGCTGGGTAAAACCAAGATTACCTCACGTTCTTTCAAAGAAAACTGTAGCTGTTGTTGGCTCCGGTCCCAGCGGTTTGGCAGCAGCTCAGCAGCTTTGCCGCGCCGGTCATACAGTAACTGTTTACGAAAAGAATGACAGAATTGGCGGATTGCTTCGTTATGGTATTCCGGATTTTAAGTTGGAAAAAAATGTAATTGATAGAAGAATAAAGCAAATGCAGGTTGAGGGAGTAACATTTAAAACAAATGTTAATGTTGGAAAAGATATTTCTGCCAAAGAATTAGTTGATACTTATGATGCACTAGTACTTGCTGGAGGTTCAGAGAAACCGAGAGACATTACAATTCCGGGAAGAGAGTTAAAAGGAATTCACTTTGCAATGGAATTTTTATCCTTACAGAATAAAATTAATGCCGGTGATAATATTGAGCAGACGATTAGCGCAAAAGGAAAGAACGTTGTTGTAATAGGCGGCGGCGATACCGGTTCTGATTGTGTTGGTACTTCAAACAGACAAGGTGCAAAATCTGTTACACAAATTGAAGTAATGCCTAAACCTCCGGTTGATAGACCAGAAAGCTCTCCGTGGCCATACTGGCCGATGATTCTTCGTACTTCTACAAGTCATGAGGAAGGAACGGAAAGAAAGTGGAGTATTAATACTACCTCATTTAGCGGGAATGAAAATGGGGTAGTTGCAAAGCTTAATTGTGTAGAAGTAAAATTTGAGAATGGAAAGTTTGTAAACATCCCCGGAACTGAGTTTGAGTTAGAGGCTGATTTAGTTTTGATTGCTGCGGGCTTTGTTCATCCTGAGCCGACCGGAATGTTAGCAGAGCTTGTTGATTTAGGAATGCAGTTAGATGCGCGTGGAAATGTAAAAGCAGATTTTGGTGATAATGGCTTTGCGCACCAAACTTCTTTATCAAAAGTATTTGCTTGCGGAGATATGCGCCGTGGACAATCGCTGGTTGTCTGGGCAATAGCAGAGGGAAGAAAATGCGCTAGCGCAGTTCATAATTTCTTAAGTGAACAAGCAGTAGAAGAAAACGCTGCGTGAAATAGAACACGGATCGAACAGATTAAACAAGATCAAAACAGATTTTAAATCAGTTCTTATCTGTTGGATCAGTTAAATCTGCGTTCTATTAGATTTTAGTCTTTGCGTCTCCGCGGTGAAAAGAAAACCGCAGAGGCGTTGAGTCGCAAAGTCATTTCAATAAATTCTTAAACACCTTTTCAAACTTTTCGAGCTTTGGTGTAATAACAAACGCGCAGTAACCCTGGTTGGTATTGTTCTCGTAATAATCTTGATGGTAATCTTCCGCCATATAAAATTTTTTGAATTCGCTTATCTCGGTAACTATCGGTTTATCCCAAATTTTTGCCTCAGTCAAATCCCTCTTAACTTTTTCTGCAAGTTGTTTTTGCTCATCGTTGTGATAAAAAATTACTGAGCGGTATTGTGTGCCTACATCAGCGCCTTGCTGATTCAATGTTGTTGGGTTATGTGTTTTGAAAAACACTTCTAACAATTGTGCGTAGCTAATAACTGCCGGATCAAAATAAATGTTGGTGCATTCCGCGTGGCCCGTTTTACCGGTGCAAACAGCTTCGTAAGTTGGATTAGGAACATTACCTCCGCTGTAGCCGCTTTCCACTTTTGCAACACCTTTTAATCTTGTGAAAACAGCTTCTGTACACCAGAAACATCCGGCGCCGAATGTAGCGACACTATATTTAGTTGTATCAATCATTTTATCCTCAAAAATTGGTTTGGCGTTACTAGAACAGCCAAAGATTGTTAAAGAAATCAACGTAAGTAAGAATATATTTTTCATTTCAGATACCCGATTTGGTTTA
>DAIEQT010000412.1 GCA_027347545.1 Ignavibacteria bacterium
TTCTTAAAAATGATGCAGGAAAGCCATGAAGAAATGCAAGTTGCTGAAGATGAATCCTCGGTTGATGAAGAAGAGCTAGATGCTGAAATTAACAAGAGTGCTTTAATCAATTTGATTGAAGCCGCTCTCATCGAAGGAACCCGCAGAGGTGTGAGTGATATTCATCTTATTCCTAGAAGTGGAAATAAAACTGAAATTCACTTCCGTCTGGATGGAAAGCTTGCTCTTTGGCATACACAAGAAAATACTTTGCCTGAAGCTGTAATGGCAGTTGTAAAAGACCGTTCGAAAGGAATGGATAGATTTGAAAGAGAGAAAGCTCAAGACGGTTTTATCCAGCGTGAAATAGACGGACACATTATTCGTTTTCGTGTTTCCGTTCTTCCAACAGTTGGTACCGAATTAAAAAATAAATTTGAAAGCATTGTAATAAGAATTCTCGACGACAGAAAAGTTATCAAAGATTTGAGCAAACTTGGTTTGGTTGGATATTCCAACCAGGCATTTGTAAAAGCTATCTCTGCTCCGCAAGGGATGATTATCTTAACCGGACCAACCGGTAGCGGTAAATCAACCACACTAATTGCTGCGCTATATCAAGTAATTAATCCTACTAAAAATGTTTTAACTGTTGAAGACCCTGTAGAATATGTTATTGAGGGCGCACGTCAGTTAAAAATTGGTCACAAGATGAACTTTGAACAAGCCATCAGAGCAATCTTGCGTCACGACCCTGATATTGTTCTTGTTGGTGAAATGCGTGATAAAGAAACAGCGGAAACAGCTATCAAACTTGCAAATACAGGACACTTAACTTTTTCTACGCTCCATACAAACGATGCGCCGAGCGCGGTCGCTCGTCTTTACAAAATGGGTGTAGAACCGTTCTTAATTGCTTACGCAATTAATATTATAGTTGCTCAACGCCTTATCAGAAAACTCTGTGAGTCATGTAAGAAAAAAGTTACTAACGTTGAGGAATATATCCGTCTAGCCGGAATGGATCCCAAAGATTGGGTAGGCGCCGAACTTTATGAGGAAGTAGGATGCGAAAAATGTAATCATTCCGGTTATAAAGGAAGAATGGCAATTCACGAAGCGCTATACTTTACGAAAGATATCAGACGATTAATAGTTCACTCCGGCGAAGAAGTGGATGAAGAGGCTATTCGTGAACAAGCAAGAAAAGATGGAACATTAAGTTTACGCGATGCCGGTTTTCAAAAAGCAAAAATTGGTCTAACTTCTATACCCGAAGTGATTGGCGCAACAATGGAAGATTAATTTTTAGCATGGGGAGGTGCTAATAATATACATTTTATATATTTTAATGTGAGGTATCACTTTACTCACAATTTTTTCATAAAGTGGTAATGTAAATGATAGCTGAAGCAAAACAAGTCTTATCTGGATTTGCCTCTCGAGTTCCTTCAACTGTGCTGGGACCGGAAAGAGTTCGCTATATATCCGAGCATATTCACGAATTACAAACCGATCACCGTTTGATGATTTTGCATTTGGTTAATCACATTTTAGCCTCTATGATTGATAAGCAGGCTTCGGATGTTGAGATTGGCGGATTTGGTGCACAGAACGCAGTTTGGTTTAGAATTTTTGGCAAGAAGGAACGTGCGTTAGATATGCCTCAAATGAGTGAAGATGAAGCTTCTGCGCTTATCATTTCTATTTTGAATAAAAGTCAAATTAACATGCTTCTCGAAAACAGAAATTTAGATTTCAGTTATACTTTCAAGTATGATAAAATTCAGAAGCAGTTAAGATTTAGATGCGATGCTTATTTTGATCTCGATAGCTTAACAATGAACATGAGAGCAATTCAAGCTTCCGTTCGTCCGCTTGAAAGCCTGGAGTTTCATCCGTTTGCAGTAAAAACAATGAGTCACAATTACATAAAGTTTGGGCTTTCGCTCATAACCGGAATTACCGGTTCCGGAAAATCCACCACTCTTGATGCTATAATAGATTTCCATAACGATTTTGATCCGAGCCATATAGTTATTATCGCTTCACCTATAGAATTTGTTCATCGCTCAAAAAAGGCGATTATAAAGCATAGAGAAGTTGGCAGAGACGTTCCATCTTTTAAGGATGGTGTTATCCAGTCATTGCGCCAGGACCCGGATATTATAGTTATAGGTGAAATGCGCGATCCGGAAACAATTTTAGCGGCACTTGAAGTTACAGATACCGGTCACAAGGTCTTTTCGACTCTCCATACATCAAGTGCTGTAGAATCTATAGACAGAATTATCGCAGAAGTTCATCCTAACGAGCAGGAGCGTGTTAGAAACCGCTTGGCAGACGTTTTAATCTCAGTTATCTCTCAAAAATTGGTCCCAAGTCTCGATGGTAAACGTGCTTTAGCTAAGGAAGTGTTAATTGTAACTCCAAGCGTAAGAGCGGCAGTAAAGAACAATAATACAAGTGAAATTTACATGATGATTAACCAAGGCGGTCCACAAGGCATGGTTACGATGGAACAAGATTTGCTTAGACTATACATGGAGAAAAAAATATCTAAAGAAAATGCAATATCTTACTCGAATAATAAAACCAGAATTCTCCAACTGATGAAGGGCGCTTAGTATTGAAGTCAATCGCTTGCTTATACTGTGAAGGTACCGATGCAAAAATTGCGGTTCTTTCTAAGGAGAAAACCGGAATCCGTATTGTACGCACAGCTTCACTAACTATGAGCAGGGCTTCCCAATCTACGGCTCAGGGAAGAACAAATGCGCTTGCCGAAATTGAAAAAGAATCAATGGGAAGCTTAACATCGGATGATCTTTCATTCGATAGCCTTGAAGCAAGCGATGGGGTCGGTCAACACCACCAACTGGAAGATACGTCTGATGTAGCACTCTTTAACTCGTCGTTAAGCGGCTTAAAGGTTACTAATTTAGATTTCATTCCAATAGTAACCGAGCCTACTGTAAATTATCATCATTACGAAGGTCCGCTCGGTACTAATAAGAAAAAGCTGATTCAAGCGGTTGTAGCCGATATTCTTGTTTCGAAAGGAATTACTACAGAGCCGGATTTGGTAGATATTGTCAGCACGAATAATAAAACTTCGCTGGCACTCTTTCTTGAAGGCGATATTCACTGTGTTGGACTTATTAATCAGCTGGCGAACTACAATAACAAACGCTACTTAAAAATCCCAACAATAAAAAGTGCAGAGCTAGCTCTTTCATATTATGTTTCTAAGACGAACAAGTTTTTCCCGGAGGATTTTTCCTTAATTGTTTATATCGGCAAAGAATATAGCAAGCTGATTTTCTTAGAAGGGCAAAAGCTTAAGCATATCGGCAGCACATTGGATATCGGAACGAAAAACCTTCACACCTATGATGTTTACTTTTCTAAAATTTTGTTAGAGATGGAAAATGGCGGCGTGCCCAAGCTTGATAATATTATCATTTGCGGTGAGGACCGCTCGGAGAATTTAATTCTTTCTTTCTTCGGTACCTTCCCGGAAGCCAATGTAACAGAATTGAAATTTGAAGGCTTTGATACAAGCTTTTTGAATGAAGAAGAAGTGCAAAATCTCGCCTTATATGCAATGCCAATTTCAGTTGGAGTTGAATACTTTGATGAAGTGGATAAGCTGCATGTAGGCGCAAATTTCTTACCTAAGTACATTCAGGAAAATCAAAAAACATTTCAGTTTGCCTGGCATGGTTATTTACTTGTTGCGCTTTTATTTATAGCAACTTTCTTTTTTACTTTTCATATTCTCTCCAATGTTCGGCAGATTAAAG
>DAIEQT010000327.1 GCA_027347545.1 Ignavibacteria bacterium
AATAGCGAACACGGAATCAAAAAGATAAATCAGCAAAGCGATCTTTACGTTTTCTATCTGATGCACACAGCCGCTTTTCTAAAAGAAGGCGGAAGATTTGGCTACGTAATTTCCAGCAGTTGGCTCGATGTTGCATTCGGCACGGGAATCCAGAAATTTCTTCTCGATAATTTTAAGATCATTGCTATAATAGACAACCAAAAAGTTAGAAGTTTTGAAACTGCTTCCATAAATACGGTAATCTTGATTCTTGAAAAATGTTTGGATCACGATGAACGTGAGAAAAACAATGTTCGCTTTGTTCGTGTTTATAAAGATTACAAAGAACTGATCGGACATAATGATGAAGAAAGTAATATTGAATCGGCAATCCGCTTCGCTTCTCAAATTGAAAAGACAAATAAAACAGTTAAGAATGACGATTATTTTGTAACCATCCGCATGCAAAAACAACTTGAAGAAGAAAGTACTACAGACGGCAAATACGAAAACGGCAATTGGGGTGCTAAGTATCTCCGTTCACCGGAAATCTTTAACAAGATAATTGATAAAGCCGGTAGCAAACTGGTTCCGCTTCATAATATTGCTGACGTTAAATATGGTATTAAATCCGGTACTAATGATTTCTTTTATGTAGTTGATGATACCGCCAAAGTAAAAGAACTTACCGCACAAGAATATAAACTTCAGTTTGGCATTGAAAGAAAAGACCACAAAATCAGTTGGCAAAAGTTCGGCTGGTATTACAGCGAGCTTACAAAGAACCATCATTTAATGGAAAGGGTTTATTTCAAACCAATCTTCAAAACGCAGAAGGAAGCAAATAACCTTGATGTAGATTTGAAGAATTTGAAATTCCAAGTTCTGGTTTGCAACGAACCGCTTTCCGAACTGAAGAAATACAAAACTCATATTGCAAAGTATATTGAACGCGCTCAAAAAGAACACGACTTGCATAACAATCCTACAAACGCTCAAAGGATTTCTAACGTAAAAGGTAATGAACGCGATTGGTTTAACCTTGGCAAAGATTTATATGTCGGCGATTTTATTTTCCCTTCAAAGATCGGTGAACGCTTCAGATTGATTGATAACAGAAGAACAAAAGTCTATTGCGATAAAGTCAATTACAATATCAAAGTACATAAAGATTATTCCAGGTACGCTGATATAACTTTTCTGATTCTTAACAGCACAATTTTCAGATATTTTGTTGATCTTTTCGCTAGGCAAATGGTAGTTAAAGTTAGTGATGTTGACGTAGTTGTTGTTGAAAATACTTTGGTCATTGATCCAAAACTTCTGAAGCCATACGAAAAAGAGTTGAAAGATATTTATAAATCATTAAAAAACAGAGAGCAAGAAACAATTTATGAGGAAATAAAAAAGAAGGACAGACACAAACTCGATACAATTATTTTTGAAATACTTGGACTAAAATCAAAAGATGTTGATGAGCTCTACAAAGAAGCTTGTGATTATGTTAAAAACAGAGAACTTCATTCTGAATCTCTTGTTACTGTTAAATCAAAAAATAAACCGGATTATCCAACATCCCTTAAATTAATTCAAGAACGCTTCCCGGAAGTCCATTCTTATTATTCGCTCATAGAAAACAAAGACACAGAAGAGTTCAACATTCCAAATCTTCCTGCAAAATTCCCCAAAGACATTAAAGCCGGGGAGAGCAATTTCTTCAACACATATAATGTTTATTTCAAAGAGGGAAACAAACAAATTGCGGTAGGTTTCAAAAACGGCAGCCAAGTAAAACTACTTAAGTTCTTTTTTGAAGAGTTGGAGGTTAAAGGCACAAAAATTCTTCTTCCTGAAAGTTCAGACGATTGCGAAAAAATCATTTCTATTCTTAGTGATGATTACAAAAAATACAGCACACAAATAAAAAACGTTCTCAAATCTCTCCGCAGCTCAGCAAGCTATTTAGCAGTATATAGGGATTTGGTGTTGATATAAATTTTATTTTCCTAATTGCGATAAGTAACTAAACACTATCGTTACTTTATTTTTTAACAAAACAAAAGGTGAAAATATGGAACGTCAGCATGTTAGCTCGTCAAACTTAAAAGCAGTCGGTTATGATCCTGCAACAAAAACTCTCGAGATCGAATTTCTAAATGGTGGTCTTTATCAATATTCCGGTGTGCCTGAAAGCGTACATCAAGCATTAATGTCTGCATCCTCGCATGGACAATATTTTGATAACCATATTAAGAAAGGTGGTTACTCATACCGCAAACTTAGATAATTGGAGGGAACATGATTACGGCAATTTGTAATGCAATTAAACAAAAAAAGCTGCTGGAGTTTTATTATGACGGATTCTATCGCAAAGTAGAACCGCATACGCTTGGCGTTTCCAAAAAAGG
>DAIEQT010000335.1 GCA_027347545.1 Ignavibacteria bacterium
GCCTTTGGTTGGCGCGTATTTAACTGACTCACGCAGTGTTCTAATCTCTTCGATTCTTCTGTTAGATGCGCCATCAATTTCAATTATATCAAGAGTCTGCGAATTCAAAAATGATTCACACATTTCACAGGTGTTACATGGTTCGCCGTTAACCGGGTTAAGGCAGTTAAGCGTCTTGGCAAGAATTCTAGCAGTAGTAGTTTTTCCGCAGCCGCGCGGACCGGTAAATAAGTAAGCATGAGCAACACGCTTATTTATAATGGCGTTTTTAATCGTTGTGGTGATGTGTTCTTGTCCAACAACTTCACCAAAGGTTTGCGGGCGCCACTTTCTGGCGGTTACAACAAAATTATTTTCGCTCATGTTTATTTTAGTATGTCGTTTAACGAATTAAAATTTAGTTTATCTGTAACAGCACGGCAAATCATTTCCAGATACATCTTATCATGTAAATTAAATGAAGCCGGAAGATGGCTGTCAATATCAAGCACACCAAAGATAGAACCATTCTGAATTAACGGAATAACAATTTCCGATTTCGAGTTAGAGTCGCAAGCAATGTGCCCGGGAAAATTATTAACATCATCAACAATTACTGTTTCTCCAAGTTGAACTGAAGCTCCGCACACGCCGCTGCCAACTGCAATTACTGTGCAAGCAACTTTACCTTGAAATGGTCCTAGGTGAAGTTTGTTATTCTTCGATAGATAAAAGCCGACCCAGCTAATTTTTGTAAATGCTTCTTTCAATACTGCGCTTACGTTTGAAAGATTAGAAACAATCGGTTCTTCCGGATTCAGCAAATATTCAATTTGCGGAATAATCACCTTGTAAATTTCTACATCGGAAAGATTTTTCTCTATTAAAATTGATTCAGCCATTACTTCGATTTCTTCTTAGTTGCTTTCTTAGAATTTTTCACGTTTGTAAAAACGTAAGGAACAGCTTCTTTAATTGTCTGAATAGGAATAATCTTCAGCCCTTGTTTAACTTCATCTTTAATTTCTATTAAGTCTTTTTCATTGTCTTTAGGAATAAGAACAGTTTTAATGCCGCTTCTTCTTGCAGCTAAAAGTTTTTCATTCAATCCGCCTATTGCAAGAACTTTGCCGCGCAAAGTAATTTCGCCTGTCATAGCAACATCGCTGCGGGCTGGCTTTGCGCTGAACGCCGAGTACATTGCAAGTGCCATTGTAATTCCGGCAGAAGGACCATCTTTTGGAATAGCGCCTTCCGGAAGATGAATGTGAACTTCCTTACCCTTGGTGAAATGTGCATCAAGACCAAATTCTTTTGCGTTGGAACGCAAATAGCTGAGAGCAGCTTGCGCGGATTCCTTCATAACATTTCCTAACTGTCCGGTCAAAGTAAGTTTTTCTGAGCCGGTCATAATTGTAGCATCCACTTGAAGAATCTCTCCACCAACGCTCGTCCAAGCTAATCCGGTAATACTTCCAACACGAACTTCTTTCTCAGCTTTCTGAGTTCTGTAGCGGGGAACTCTTAAATATTTTTCAATTGTCGCTTCATCAATCACAAATTTCTTGTTGGATCTAATTTTCTTTCCATTTGTAGCTTGAGTAAGAACAATATCTCTAGCGGTTTTTCTGTAAACTGAAGCTATCTCCCGTTCGAGATTTCTTACACCGGCTTCACGCGTGTATTCAAGAATAATTTTTTTGATGGCTTCATCTTTGAAATCAACATCGAATTTGTCTAAGCCGTGCGCAACAATTTGTTTCGGATTTATATGCCGCTTTGCAATCTGAATTTTTTCATGTTCCAGATAACCGGGCAGTTCAATTATTTCCATTCTGTCTTGAAGCGGCAATGGAATATTGTAACGGACATTTGCCGTAGTAATAAACATCACTTGGGAAAGATCGTAATCAATATCAAGATAATGATCGTTGAATGTGTGGTTCTGTTCCGGATCGAGAACTTCCAGCATTGCTGCCGATGGATCGCCTCGGAAATCCATACTCATCTTATCAATTTCATCAAGCAACATTACCGGATTAATACTCTTAGCTTTCTTCATAGATTGAACAATTTTGCCGGGCATCGAGCCAATGTAAGTTCTTCTGTGTCCGCGTATTTCAGCCTCATCACGCACACCGCCAAGCGAAATGCGAACAAAATTTCTACCAAGTGCGCGAGCTATTGATTTACCAAGCGAAGTTTTACCAACGCCGGGAGGTCCTACAAAACATAAAATTTGTCCGCGCATATTCTTAACAAGATTAAGAACTGCTATATGCTCAACAATTCTTTCCTTCGGTTTATCAAGCCCGTAATGGTCTTCATCCAAAATTTTTCTTACGTTTTTAATATCAAGATGATCTTTTGTTTTTTTATACCAGGGCACATCTATCAACCAATCAAGATAATTACGGAGAACAGTTGCTTCCGGAGAACTGGGTGGAGTTTTTCTCAACTTGTTAAACTCTTCAATAGCCTTCTCATAAACTTGTTCCGGCATCTTCGCTTGGTCAATGCGTTCCTTCAGTTTAATAAATTCCGGCGATGATTCTTCTTCATCACCAAGTTCATCTTGCAAAATTCTAATTTGTTCTTGAATGATAAATTTGCGCTGAGTTTTCTGAATATTCTCTTGAACTTTTCCTTCAATCTCTTTTTCGATTTTCAGAATTTCAATCTCAGAGTTCAGGATTCGGATTACTTCATAAAGCTGCTCGGCAAGAGTAAACTTTTGAAGAATCTTTTGCTTCACATCCATAGCCTGGTTGATATTGGCGGCAACGTAAAAAAGTTTGCGGTCGAACTCATCAATGTTTTCGTAAGCGTTTACAGCTTCCGGCGGAATAGCTTTATTCGATTTAACATACTCTTTAAATAGGTTCGTTAGCTGGCGCATCAACGCATTCATTTCGCGCTTATCCTCATCAACAGGTGCAACTACTTCTATTTCAGCTTCAAAGAAATTTGTTCTTTCTGTGTACTTAACAATTCTTCCTTGAATTATTCCATCAACTAAAATTTTAAGAAGTCCGTTTGGAAGCTTTAGAATCTGGATAATCTTAGCAATCGTTCCTTCAACATAAATATCTTCTTTGGCTGGTTCTTCAACATTGGCGCGTTTTTGCGCTGCCAGAAAAATGTATTTAGAGCCATCCAACGCAAAATTTGCAGCGCGGATTGAAGTTTCCCGCCCTACGAGAACTGGAAAAATCATGTAAGGGAAAATCACATTATCCCGCAATGGCAAAACCGGTAAAACTGTCGGAATACTTTCGATTGTCGTTATATCAGAATTAGTCTTTATTACTTGATCGTTCATCTAGTTTACTATCTCCGTAAATGCTTTTGTTTCAAATATACCAATTATGAATAGGGCTTACAAGGAAGGTATTTGTCCTATATTTTATTCTTGATCTTGCTCGTAATCTTAACCTTGATCGATGTTTAAAAAGTTAAGGTCAAGAGCATGATCACGATCAAGAAAAAGCGTGGGGCATAAAAGTTTGTAATAGCATATTTTTGAGTAGACAAATTTTGGATATTAAATGCTTAATAAAGTGATTTACATTGCTCGTGAAGCCGGGGAAGTTTTAAGTAGCGGTTTTGGTAAGAATTTTTCAATTGAATACAAAACCAACCTTGCTAATCTTGTAACGGAGTTTGATAAAAAATCCGAAAAGACAATTATTGATTTTATTAAGAAGGAATTTCCAACACACTCTGTTTTGGCAGAAGAAAGCGGGAGGCACGATTCCACAAGCAAATATTTGTGGGTGATTGATCCGCTTGACGGCACGACAAACTTTGCGCACGGCTTGCCAATTTTTTCAGTTTCCATTGGAGTTCAAAAAAATGGTGAAATGATTTACGGAGTTGTTTACGATGTTATGCGTGACGCAATGTATTCAGCAGAAAAGGGAAGCGGCGCGTTTTGCAACGGAAGAAAACTTAGCGTAAGCTCAAATGATGATTTGCACAAAAGTGTTCTGGTAACCGGCTTTCCATATAACGTGCACGAAAACCCCGATTTTGCTTTTGAAAGATTCAATGCTTTCTTACGTGTAGCGCGTGCAGTAAGAAGACTTGGCTCTGCTGCAATTGATATGTGTTACGTAGCAGAAGGAGTATTTGATGGCTTCTGGGAAGTTTCCTTAAATGCTTGGGATATGGCTGCGGGCAAATTACTAATTGAAGAGGCCGGCGGCATTGTTACAGATTTTCAAGGCAAACCCATGAATATTTTTGATAAACAAATTTTAGCAAGCAACGGCAAAGTGCACAGTGCAATGATTGATACATTGCGTGTTTAGTCAGAATTAGTTTTATTTGGCACAACCTCTTTGGGGATTTATGAAAAAGATTTTACTAGTTCTGTTATTAATATCTTCTTACTATTCGAATGCTCAGTTTATTAGTATTTCAAAAGATTCAATGCGATTTGTTAGCTCGAGTTATGATGATCGGCATAGGTTAACAGATAGTTTACTTGTTATTAATAATGGAGATGCCTCACTTCGAATTAATTATATTGAAGCAAAGCAAATGATGTTATTATTTGAAATCAAGTTGAAATATAAAGGAGAACTGATAAAAGGAGGCTTCACTTATAAATCGTCGTTAGTCTTTCCAATCGATATTTCTGCAAAAGACACAGTTAAGATAGTTTTTATGCAAACTCAAGCTACAACTAAAACTGCTAACATGTTTGCGGATTGGACTGATAGCTTAACAATTAATAATAACTCGCTGAATAGACCAATATTACCGATCATAATTTCCGGTAACACTATTCTCGATATTCAAGATGAAACAAATATCCCTAGTGAATTCTCTCTTTCCCAAAACTATCCAAATCCGTTTAATCCGGAAACGACTATTAGCTACACAATCCCGTCAAATGTGAAAGGTGAAACGATAAACGTAACATTAAAAGTTTACGATGTTTTGGGAAGAGAAGTTGCAACGTTAGTTGATGAATACAAGCAAGCGGGAAGTTACACTGTTGCATTTAACGTAAAGTCACGCCATCAGCCTCGGCGAGACCAAGGCTC
>DAIEQT010000418.1 GCA_027347545.1 Ignavibacteria bacterium
AAAAAACCGGCAGATGTAGCCAAAGTAGATTCTGTTAAAACCGATTCGACTGCTGTATTGAAAGACTCCGTTGCCATTGCCCAAGATTCCGCTGCGGTAACTCAAGAAGTAGCTAAAGCAACAGAGGAAGTCGCTAAAACAAATATAGCTGAAGCTAAACCTAAGCAAGAAAAGAAAGCAGCAACGCAGCCGGTAACAGAAGATCCTATGGTTCCCAAAACAAATTTCAAGCAGACCGCCAGCAAAGATTCGATTTATAAAAGTTGGGTAAAAGAAACGGTAAAATTGTACGAAGCAATGGATAGTAAAAAAGTTGCTAAAGTTATTCTCGGGTATTCCGATAATATAGCAAGGGACTTGATACTCAGGATGAGAAAAAAGAAAGCGGCTGAAGTTTTATCTGAATTCAAGCCGGAAGTTGTGACCAGATTAATAAACGTGAACTGATGAACTTTAGCAATTTTTTCATAGAAAAACTGACCGAAACCGATTCTTCCTTAGTTATAGGCTCTAAAAAACCAGCTACCAATCCATTTCTATTTCAAGACATCATAAAAGTTTGCGAGCAAGAAAATGCAGTTCAAAATGCAGCTGTTCTCGAAGCCGGTAAGACAGAACCAGCTCTGGAAATATTTGCGCCAACTGAACACGTTATTAAAGTTTCCCCGGAAGAGTTTACCAGTTTAACTCATTTGATTACTTCTCTGATATCTCAAAACGCTGAACTACAGCCGACAGAAACAAAACACAAAATTGAAGACGCCAATATTACAAAGCTTCAGTTTATTGTATACGAAGAAAAATTAGTTGAACTAGCCAGTCAATTTATTGATGGGACTAGCTTTTCATTAATTCCATTGACTGAAATAAATAACAGTAGCGAAATTTCGAAACAGTTAACGGTCTCCTATAAAAGCGGCTCAAATAAACTCTCCGTTACTGTAAATCCAATTAAAGTTGATGAAAATTATACCAGCAAAGTTATAAATGATGAATTCAGCTTTGTTAATAAACTGATTGTTAATGAGGGATTGCTGCAAAACGTTCCGTTTTCATTGAAGAACGATGCTGAACCTGTTGAAGAAGAGCTATCTCTAATTGAAGATCATGCGGCAGAGGAAACTGTAGAAACAGTTTCTATTGAAGAAATAAAAGCCGGTGCAAGCGAAAAAGTTTTCTATAAAGCAGAGATAATAAAGATTGAAGTTCCGGAAAGTGAATCAAATCTAATAAAAGGTTTGCAGAGCAATAATTCTCCCACAGAATTGCTTAACATGCTTTTTCAACAAAACGGAAAGCAAATTTCTGAGGGAATGGCTATCTCTAATACCCCCCCGAGTTTGTTTGAAAACATTGATGTGGAAAAATTAAATAAGCTTAACACCCAGCCGGAAACAAAAGCTGCCGCCGAAAACACGCAGCTGCCATTAGTTAGTACATTCGGAGAAATAAATGGTTCAGTTAATGAAGCCAAGACAGAATCGAAAAAAGAAACTGTAACAAAGTTAAATAATAACATCGGTTCGAAATCAGCAGCTATTACTGATGTTAAACAACAAAAAGATGAACAAAACTTCATGGTTCGCGGAACAAAAGAAAATGCAGTAAGCAATAAAACATCATCCGCATCTCTAAATAATTTGATGGATGGATTAACCGATGAAGAAAAATCTGTGTTTAAAAACTTTGCGGCAAGTGGCGAGATTAGAGAAATAAAATATGAGAGCAATATAAAGGAAGCTCAAACCGACTCATCAATAAAAATTAGTGCTAAAACAACTGCCTCGGTTGGACAAAAAATTTCAAAAGAAGCTCAACCAAGTGTTCAAGTTGATGAAGAAACGATTAGTGGTAAAGCTACAACTTATGAACCGGCTAAGAACGATGGAGCACTCGAACAGGTAGATGCAAACGAAAGAGTAAGTACAAGCACTAAGTTGCCAAAACAGATGGAAGAAGTTGCGGGTAAAGCGGTTACACAAGAAAAAACTCCGGTTACAGAAAACAAAACTGCTGCTTACGATACGTTTGGAAAAGCTGATTTAACAAAACCAGCAGAAGTAAAAGAAAACGTAAAAGCAGAATCGTTTATAAATAATGAAATAGCTTCTGAAAAGTCTGTAGCTCAAGAAAAACCTTCAGTTGTTGAAAGCAAAACTGTCGGTCGCGAAACGTTTGGAAAGGTTGATTCAACAAAACCAGTAGAAGTAAAAGAAAACGTAAAAGTAGAATCGTTTGTAAATAATGAAATAGCCGCTGAAAAACCTGTTGCACAAGAAAAACCTTTGGTAGTAGAAAGCAAAACCGCCGCTTACGAAACGTTTGGAAAAGCTGATTCAACAAAACCAGCAGAAGTAAAAGAAAACGGTAATGTAAAGCCGCTTAATAATGTAGAGGTAATTAAAGAGAAACAAACCTCAGTAGAAGAAGCTGCAACAAGGGAATTGGATGACAAAGAAATACTAGTAAAGAAAGAAGAATCAAATAATGATAAAGCAGCAACCGGTGAAATTGTTAAAGATACAGCACCAAAAAAAGTTGAAGGCAGGCCGAAGTTAATTTCCAAAGAAGAATTTTTAGCTGCCAAAACTTTGAATCAAGCAGCTCTGCCAAAAGTAGCCGCTGAAGAAAAAACAGCTACTGAAAAAGTAATTACACCAAAAGCAGAAGTCGCATTAGCTGTAGCTGAAGAAACCGTTGAAACAAAAGCACAAACCGTTCAACCGGAAACTGGCAAAAAAGCTACTGAAGTTTCTGGCGAGGGTAAGTTGTTTGTAAAAGTACCTACTAAGGCAAGCATAAAGGTTGATAAATCAAACAAAGAAGAAGTTGAAACAAAACCACAAACCGGTAATAGTTTATCTAAAGAAGTAAAGGCTAATGATGCTGGGCTTGCTTTTCAGAAAGAAGAAAAGATTATTGCCGAAACAGCTAAGACAGTAAGCCTGAAGAATGAAAAAGGTGAACAAGTTGCAGCTAATGTTAACGCGGAAGTGTCTCCATCAACAAAAGAAAAGACCGCACAAGTAAAGACAGATGTTGAAACTAAAGAGCAGACCACAGTACATACAAAGGAAACAAAGCAAACCCAAGACGCTCAAACTAATCAGCAGAGTGATAAAGAAAACAGTAAATCAAATTCCTCAGAGACATTTAAGAATCACTTGAATCAAGCCGTTACTTCAGATAAGAACTTCGAAGTAGAAAATCTGAAACCTCAAGTAGAAGCAAAACAATCACATGAAGCTTTTAAGACAGTAAAGCAACATGAAATATTGCCGGAGTTTTCTAAGCTGATTTTGCAAGGTGAAAAACAGACAATGACTTTACAGCTTACTCCGGAAAACCTTGGCAAGGTGAAGTTGACTGTTGATATGATTGAGAACCAGATTGTTACGAAGATTGAAGTTGAGAATGAACAAGTAAAACAATTTGTGCAATCGAACATTGAGCAGCTTAAACAAAACATGCAGTCTGCCGGAATACCTCTTACAAATGTTAACGTAAGTTTAGCAGATGATCAGAAAAATCAGAAAGTGTTTACGCAAAAGAAGAAATCATTATCGCGCGACGAAAAAGAAGATGTGATTGAAGAAACCAAAATGAATGGACCAAAGAAACAGATGGGATATAATACTTACGAGTTCACAGCATAAGGAATTGAGAGATGATTAACACTGTTAACAATACAACAAATCAAGCATCAACTGTATCTGCAAATAAAAGTGCGCTTGGCAAAGATGATTTCTTGAAGCTGATGATTTCACAGTTAAAGAATCAAGATCCGCTTAATCCAATGGATGGAACAGCTTATGCATCACAATTGGCAGAGTTTTCTTCGCTCGAACAATTGGCAAATCTTAATACTTCCATTAAAGACAGCATGAATTCCAATTTGCTCTTAACTCAATCAATAAACAATACAATGGTTGCAACATTGATTGGTAAAGAGGCTAAGATTGGTGGAAAAGAAGTTCAAGTTGCAGGACAGGAAAGCATTACTCTTGGTTATACATTACCTACAAACGCGCAAGCAACAAAGATTAAGATTTACAATGAGAAAGGTGCGCTGGTTAGTCAGATAGAAAATATTCCAAATGCAGTTGGAAGCAATAAACTTTCTTGGGATTGTACCGATAATAATGGTGACAAATTGCCTAATGGTAAATATACATTCGAAGTGGAAGCAAAGAATATGAAAGGCGAAGTTTTGACAATAGATACTTTTAAGTCCGGTGTGATTGATGGTGTTCGCTTTACAGAAGAGGGCGCTGTTCTTAAGATCAACGGAGCTGAGTATTCTATCGCTGATATTCTTGAAATCCTCAATTCAACAAGTGGAGGTAAATGATGGCAGAGATTAACGGAATCTCCGTACCGTTTATTCCTATTGTAGGTAATGAAGAAATTGTTACACGAAGAACCGGAAGAGAATCTGCAAATCAGTTCGACGCGATCTTCAAAGAAGAACTTGAGAAAATAAAATTTTCGAACCACGCAATGAAACGCCTTGAATCCAGAAACATACAGCTAAGTGAAACAGAATTAGGAAAAATTCAAGACGCGGTTTCTAAAG
Source organism: Ignavibacteria bacterium (assembly GCA_027347545.1). Classification (GTDB taxonomy): domain Bacteria; phylum Bacteroidota; class Ignavibacteria; order Ignavibacteriales; family Melioribacteraceae; genus Stygiobacter. The sequence continues at coordinate 4,577 of DAIEQT010000418.1, forward strand.
CTGAATCCAAAGGAAGCAAAGATTCTTTGATAATGATGGACAAAACAGCATTCATAGTAAATATTCCAAATAACACGGCTGTAACAGCAATCGAAGTAGCAAATTCTAACGAAAGCGTTTTTACAAATATTGATAGTGTAGTATTTGCGTTATAATTAACAAATAATAATATAACGGAGCGGGACCTTCCAAGGACGCTCCAGATCTGGCTGACCGACTGATGCTAGATCAATCCAAGGAGGATCAACATGGCACTCTTAACATCACTTTTCGCAGGCGTTTCCGGTTTACGTAATCATCAATCAATGATGGACGTTATCGGCAATAACATTTCCAACGTTAACACAATCGGTTTCAAAGGCTCTCGAGTTACATTCAGCGATACTTTTAATCAATTTGTAAAAGCCGGTACAAACCCAACAGATACAACCGGTGGTACAAACTCATATCAAATTGGTCTTGGCGCAAAGATTAACTCAATTGACCGCAACTGGAACCAGGGCACATTCGAAAGAACCGGCATAACTACCGACTTAGCTTTACAAGGCGACGGAATGTTTGTTCTTAAAAGCAACGGACAAAAATTCTATTCACGTGCCGGCAATTTTGTTTTTGATGCAGATGGCAAATTAGTTAGCCCGCAAAACGGTGCGGTCGTACAGGGTAAAGTTGCCAGTTCTGATGGCGTTATTCCCCCAGGCAATAATTTAGAGGATATCAAAATAGATACAAATATGAAATTACCTGCTGTTGCTACAGAAAAGATTAATTGGGGCGGAAACTTAAAAAGTAGCGCTGAAAAAACAAGAACCGAGCATGTAGTACAACGCGGAAACCTTAATTCTTCGGCATTAGTTGTAGCACCAGCAACAGCGCCTGCTATTGATACTTTGAAGCAAACCGCTTTAACTGTTTACAATGAGTATGGTAACAAATATGAGGTTGAAATTAGCTATACTAAGACAGCAGCCCATACATATACTGTAAGTTGGGATGTAAAGGATGAGAATAAAACCTCAATCTCAACAGGAAATATTACAGGATTAGTTTTTGCTGCTGATAGCAGTGGCAATTATGTCTTAGATACTGCATCAAAAGCTAAATTCGATGGCACTGCTAATAGGGTTAATCTACCAAACTTAAATCTCGATTTTGATATTGATTGCAAAAACATAACAGAGAATTCAAGCACAACTACTTTAAACGTTACTGCCGATAACAATAGAGAACCAAACATAGTAAGCGGTTCGGTAACAGTTTATGATTCTTTGGGTGCAGCACATCAAGTCTCAATTAAATTTTCAAAAGTTGCTGATAACACATGGTTATGGGCAGCTTCTGTTCCAGGTACAAGCACTGTTGATAGTAAAGTTGCATTAAAAACCGGTCAAATCGTATTTAATGGTGATGGCACATTAAGTCCAATTCCTACTACTACTTTTTCATTTGAGCCTAATGGTGGTTCTAAAACTTTAAATATTGAATTAGACTTTGGATCTGGTTTTGGTGGAGTAACACAAACTTCCGCTAGCTCGGTAGTAAGTGCCTTAAAACAAAATGGTTCTCCTTCTGCTACGCTGACAAATCTAAACATTGATCAATATGGTAAAATTGTTGGTGTTTTTTCAAATGGTAGTTCACAGGATTTAGCTCAAATATTGTGCGCAAAGTTTCCTAATCTAAATGGTTTAACAAGTTCTGGCGATAATATGTACACCGCTTATGCTAACAGCGGTGAACCACTTATTGCTTCACTAGGTGCGGATACTAACACAACAGTTCAAGCCGGCGCGCTTGAACAATCGAACGTAGATCTTTCCGAAGAATTCACAAAGATGATTGTATCACAGAGAGGTTTCCAGGCTAACGCGAGAGTGATAACAACGGCAGATACATTACTCCAAGAGATTACAAATTTGATTAGATAATTTTCTAGGTCCTTCAGCACATACCTAAAAAGGGCTGTAACCAAAACTCAAAAATTTAGATGGTTACAGCCTCTTTCCTTTTAAACCGCGCTTTTAACCATTGAAGAGAAAAGCCCAAGTGTTGAATATTAGCCACTCAGCCATTCCATTTTAGAAAATTTAAGCGGTTTTTTGAGATTAACGCATGGCATAACAATTGAAAAAATATATGCGTTAATCAAACAAAAAGTGCAGAAAATGGAAAAACTTGAAAAACCCGGCGCACCACCTCCAGTAGAACTCCCCGCCGATGTAACTGAGAAGAAGGGATTTAATATCAAAATACTTCTATACGGACTGCCTCTTTTTATAGTACAGTTGGTTGCTGTTTATTTTATTACAGCCAACTTTTTGTTGAATAAAATGCACGCTAACGGTACTGATGCAGAAGATGGCAAAGCCGGAAAGAAAGACTCAACTCAAGTAATTAAGGAAGCAAAACCTACGGAGTTCGGAAAGTTTATTTATGAGATTCAGGATCAGATTGTAAACCCAGCCGGTACAGATGGAAGAAGGTTATTGATGGTTTCTCTAGGTTTTGATGTTCCAACAGAAGAAAACAAGAAAGAAATGGAAGCAAAAGATGTTCTTCTAAAAGACGCGGCTCTATCTGTAATGAGCAGTAAAGATTTATCGCAGCTTGGGAATATGGCTTACCGCGATACTCTAAGAACGGAAATTGTGCAAAAACTTCACAAGATAATGCCGGAAGTAAAAATCAACACAATTTATTTCAGTAAATACATCTTGCAATAACATGGCAGAGATATTATCACAACAAGAAATTGATGCGCTGCTTAACAACATTAAAAGCGGCTCTGAGCAGAAGATTGAATCTTCTTCGGAAAAAGAAGCAATTCTTTTTGATTTCCGTTTACCAAATAGAATATCAAAGAATCAGCTTCGTGTTCTAAGAAGTATTTTTGAAAACTTTGCTGAAAGCTTCAGTTCGTTTCTTGTAACAAAACTTCAAACGGTTGTAAACATCAACGTTACTTCTGTTGATCAAATTTACTATTCCGAGTATGTGCTATCGGTATCAAATCCGGCTTGCCTATTTACCTTTGATGTTAAGGACACAGATGTAAAAGGTATTCTGGAACTGAACAACGACTTGGCTCTTTCGTTAGTTGATAAACTTCTCGGCGGTAACGGGCTCGGTTCCAAGCAGACAAAGATTATCACCCCAATTGAACAGAAAGTATTGAGAGTGGTTGTTGAGCGTGTAATGCAAGATTTGAAGAAGGCCTGGCAGACAATTGATAATATGGAATTTGTTATAGAGCGCTTTGAACCCGATATAGATTTTGCGCAAATCACATCTCAAAGTGAATCTGTACTGCTTATTTCTTTTGAGATACTGATTGGCGAGCAATCTTACTTGATGAACATTTGCTACGCCACATTCGCGTTCGATAATATTTTAGCGAGATTATCTTCTCAAAAGCTCTCGTCGGTACGCGCAATTAAGCATTACGGGCAAACTGCACGCGATGTAGTTACGCATCATCTTTCCAAAACATCAGTTCCAATTAAAGTTGAACTTGGTACTTCGATGCTCTCGGTACGCGAACTTTTAGAAATGCAGAACGGCGATATAATACGTTTGGAAACGAAGATAAGTGAAGATCAAAAAGTGAGAACAGGGTCACAGCTGTTATTCTTGGGCAGAGTAGGCGTTTCTAACAACAAAAAAGCAATTAAAGTAACTAAGAAATTATTAGAAGAACATAAATCCTTTTGAGGCTTTAAGATGGAAAACAACAACCTAAATATGAACGATAATGAATTGACTAACCAGAAAGCTGCGAGCGCCTTGGCTCAGTTTGAAGAGTTTGATGATTCAACTCAATCCAGCGGCGTTTATAATGATAAACTTCACTTCTTAAAAGACCTTCCGATGAATGTTTACATAGAACTTGGAAGAACTCAAATGCAAATCAAAGACATTTTAGAGCTTGAACGCGGGTATGTTATAGAACTTGATAAACTGGCGAGTGAGCCTGTAGATGTTTTTGTGAACAATAAAAAGATTGCTGAAGGCGAAGTTGTAGTTATAGATAAACACTTTGGAATAAGAATAACCAACCTTGTAGACCCGGCAAATAGAGTAAAGGATATTTTATAATGTCATTCTTTGATATACTAAAATCAATTATACCACTTTTGGCTGTACTCGGGATGTTGTACGGCGTTTTAGTTTTGGTTAGAAAGTATTCTTTCTCTATGTCGGGCAAAAAATTAAAAAACCTTCACGTTGATGTTGTTCATAACCAGCTTATACTTCCTAAAAAATATTTATCACTCGTTAGAATTAAAGACAAACTTCTTGTTCTTGGTATCAGCGAAAACAACATAACAGTGCTTAAAGAATTAGAATATTCCGAGTTTGCCGGTGATGCAGATAGTGAATCCGGACCCAAAGGCAACTTTGTGGAAATACTAAAGCAAAACTTGGGTATGAAATGAGTAAGAAATTTTTAGCTGTAGTTATTCTGTTACTTCTAGTGTTTGCAATTCAAACTCAAGCCCAGCAGGCACAACAAACCATCCCATTTCCTAAAATTAATTTGGATGTAGGCACGGCAAAAGATGGCGGCGATGTTTCCGTTACGCTGCAGATTCTTTTAATGATGACAATCCTCTCACTCGCGCCTTCAATTGTGATTATGACTACATCGTATTTGAGAATCATCATTGTATTCCATTTTTTGAAGAGCGCACTAGGTACGCAGCAAATGCCGCCTTCTCAACTCCTGGCTGGAGTGGCGCTCTTCCTTACTTTTTTTGTGATGGCTCCGACGTGGAATAAAGTAAACGACGAAGCACTAAAACCGTTGATGGATAATAAACTTACAACTCAGCAAGCTTACGATAAAGGTATTGAACCAATCCGCCAGTTTATGTTTAAGAATGTTCGCGATGAAGATTTGGAATTATTCATTGGGCTTTCCAACCAGAGCAGACCAAAAAACAGAAATGAAGTTGCTACTTACATTTTAATTCCGGCATTTGTTCTAAGCGAGCTACGTGCCGGATTTATAATGGGCTTCTTTCTTTTCATACCGTTTATAATGGTTGATATGATAGTCTCGAGCATTTTAATGTCTATGGGTATGATGATGATGCCGCCAATGATGATCTCGCTACCGTTCAAAATTTTATTGTTCATTCTTGTTGATGGGTGGAATTTGATAGTTTCTTCTCTTGTAAGGAGTTTTCATTAATGACCGAAGAATTAATCATAGAAGTGTTGAAAGATGTTTTCTTTACAACGTTTATAATCTTACTTCCTATTCTGGGAGTTTCTCTTATCGTGGGAATTTTTATCTCGATTTTTCAAGCCGCTACCTCAATTCAGGAAATGACACTAACATTTGTACCAAAGTTAATCGCTACAGTAGCTGTAATTATTCTTTTGCTTCCATGGATTATTGATAAGATGGTTGCCATAACAGTTAAGATGTTTACAATGTTCGAGAGCGTTTTGCGATGAAAGAAATTCTAATCGGCGATTTTTTGATTGTACTGCTTATGTTTCTGCGAATCCTTGCTATGATGATAGCCGCGCCGGTTCTTGGTCATAATTCTATTCCAACAATTACAAGAATATTTATTGCATTTGTTGTGGCGTATATAACTTTTCTTACCATAGACAAATCAAAGATTGTACTGGATGTAAATCTCGCTTCGATTTTCTTAGCTGCGGTAAAAGAGATAATCACCGGAACAATAATAGGTACTGTTATCAATTTTGTTTTCTACGGTATTTCATATGCCGGACACATGATTGGCTTTGACATGGGCCTAACCATGGCTGAAGTTTTAGATCCTTCTCAAGAAACTAATAATAATGTTGTTGGTGAAGTTATTTTTTACGGCAGCATGATGTTGTTTATTATTATTAACGGCCATCACTACTTAATTAGCGCCACAGTGGCTTCTTTCAAGATTGTTCCGGTTGCAAAATATACAATTACGGAACCGCTAATCGGACTGATTATTAAATACTCCTTTTCTGTATTTACTATTGCGATGAAAATCGCAGCGCCGGTTATTGTATCCTTCTTATTGGTTCACATTGCAGAAGGAATTATTGCAAGAGTGATTCCGCAAATACAAATTATGTATATCACTCAGCCGTTAAAGATTGGCTTAGGATTAGTATTTCTCTCAGTTCTTGTTCCGTTATATATCTATGTAATTAAAAATTTACTACAAGGTTATGAAGACCAGCTTTCTCAAATGTTGAATGCAATGAGCGTGTAGAATGGCAGACGACGGCAAAGATAAAACCGAAGATCCGACCTCGAAGAAGCTTAGCGACGCAAGAGACGAAGGCAAAGTTGCTAAGAGTATGGAGGTTAATTCCTTAGCGGTATTCGGCTCCGGTTTGATTATGCTTTACATTACACGCGGAACCTTTGGAGAAAAGTTTTCGGAATTCTCTCGTGATATGTTTGCTTCGCTTGATACACTTGATTTAAACAAAACAATGCTGCAAACATACTTTATAAAATGGGCGTTGTTCTTCTTTTCTGTAACAGCTCCGGTTATTTTGGCAATACTGGTTGTGTCGTTTGTAAGCAACGTAGCACAGATTGGTTTTAAGTTTTCCGGTAAGGCTTTCCAGCCGAAGCTTAGCCGGTTTAACTTATTTGAAAATGCAAAGAACATGCTTTTCTCATCACGCTCTGCGGTGGAGCTAATTAAATCAATCGTCAAGCTTACGATAATTGCTGTTTTTACATACTCAATCCTATCAAAGTTAATTGAAGATTCTTTCCAGCTGGCAGAATTGTCTGTTGAAGACACAGTTGCGTTTATGGTTGATTCATCTTTCTCACTTGTTTGGAAAATCGTTTTGTTCTATGCTTTAATTGCCGGCTCTGATTTTGTTTTTCAGAAAGTGAAATTCAAAAAAGATATGATGATGAGTAAACAAGAAGTTAAAGATGAGCATAAACAATCGGAAGGCGACCCGGAAATAAAGCAGAGAATACGCAAACAAATGTTTAAGATGGCTTTCAAGAGAATGATGAAAGATGTACCTACTGCAGATGTTGTTGTTACTAACCCAACTCACTTTGCAGTTGCTATTAAGTATGAAATGACCAAAGACGGTGCACCAAAAGTTGTTGCTAAGGGTATGGATGAATTAGCTCAGAAGATTAAAAAGATTGCAGCCGAACATAATGTTCCGCTTCATGAAGATATACAGCTTGCGCGCGCATTGTATAAATCTTGCGAAGTAGGCGACGAAATCCCGACTAAGCTTTTTAAAGCTGTAGCGCAGATTCTAGCTTACATTTACCAAATGAAAAATATTAGAAAAAGAAGAAGCATTGTCTAACATAATGAATAGCATTGGTAAAAATAGCGACGTAATTCTTGCATTTGGATTGATACTAATGCTTGGTTTAATGTTGATTCCACTGCCTCCTGGAATTCTGGATTTCTTGCTCGCGCTCAACATAACGCTTTCCGTTTTGGTGATGATTGTCTCCCTTTACATAAACTCACCGTTAGATATTTCCATCTTTCCCGGATTGCTGCTCGTACTAACGCTTTTCCGTCTTGGCTTGAACATCAGCTCAACCCGTTTGATCTTAATTGAAGGTTACGCCGGAAAAGTTATTGAATCATTTGGAACGTTTGTTGTCGGCGGGAATTATGTAGTTGGTTTTATAGTGTTCATAATTTTAGTTGTAATTCAGTTCATCGTAATCGTAAAAGGTTCCGGAAGAATTTCCGAAGTTGCAGCGCGTTTCACTTTGGATGCTATGCCCGGTAAACAAATGGCAATTGATGCCGATTTGAATACTGGATTAATTACCGAAGCTGATGCAAGAAAGAGAAGAGAAATAATCTCCCGCGAGGCAGAATTTTACGGCGCAATGGATGGTGCAAGCAAGTTTGTTAAATGTGATGCTGTTGCAGGATTGATAATCAATACTATTAATATTATTGGTGGATTTATAATTGGTGTTGCTCAGCGAGGATTGAGTTTCACCGATGCTATCCAGAGTTACACAATTCTAACAATTGGTGATGGACTTGTCTCACAGATTCCAGCGTTGATTATTTCAACTGCTGCCGGTCTGGTTGTAACAAGAAGCGCAAGCGGAACTTCGCTGGATTTCCAAATGAAGACGCAATTGTTTTCAAACCCACGCGTGCTTGGAACTGTTTCCGGCGCTTCGTTTATGTTTGCTCTAATACCCGGAATGCCGACTCTCCCTTTCGTTTTTCTTAGTATTGTAATGGGTACTGTTTCTTACGTAACTAAGAAGAATAAATTAGCAGCTGCACCGGTTATTGAAGCTACTGAGTCTTCAGCGCCGGAAGCACCACCTGAAGAAAAAGTTGAACAGTATTTGCAAGTTGATCCTATTGAAGTGGAAATTGGTTATGGGTTGATAAGTTTGGTTGATGAAAAACAAGGTGGCAATTTATTCCAGAAAATTTCTTCTACCAGAAAATTAATTGCTCTGGATTTTGGAGTTCTTATTCCGCCCGTTCGTGTGCGCGATAATCTACAGCTATCGCCGAACGAATATATTATTAAGATTAAAGGCAATGTTGTTTCCAGTTTTGAAATTTATCCGGATAGAATGCTGGCAATGAATCCCGGTGCAGTCAACGAAACTGTAAATGGGTTGCCAACCACAGATCCGGCATTTGGCTTGCAGAGTTATTGGATTACAATTGAAGAAAAAGAAAAAGCTGAAATGCTCGGTTTTACAGTTGTTGATTGTATTTCAGTTATAACAACTCATTTGCAAGAAGTGTTAAAGAGAAATTTCGAAAGAATCTTAACACGGCAGGATGTTAAACAACTTCTCGAAAACATTAAGAAAGAATACGCTGCTGTAGTTGATGAAATCAATCCGGATATCCTGAATCTCGGAACGATTCAAAAGGTATTGCAGAACTTGCTCAAAGAGAATATTCCGATTAAAGACTTTGTGCAAATCTTAGAAGCGTTGATTGACTATTCCAAAACGACTAAGAATGTTGATGTGTTAACCGAATATGTTCGCCACACAATTGGCGAAACAATCGCAAACATTTATCGCGATCATAATGGAATAATTCACGCGGCAGCATTGAGCGAAACATTGGAAGGCTCGATAACAAAATCTTTGCAGGCGCAAAAAGATAACATAGTAACGCTTGGTTTACATCCAACTGTTTTACGTGAACTAAATGTTCAGTTACGTGCAGCCTTGGAGAAGTTTAATTCACTCGGCTATCCTCCAATTTTAATTACATCTGCAACAATTCGTCCATATTTTTATAGATTAATCACCAGCAGTTTCCCGGATTGGTCAATTCTTTCGTATTCAGAACTTCCGGCGAATGTAGAACTGGAATTTATTGGCAAGATTGAGGTTAACAATGCAAATTAAGAAGTACGTAGCGCCATCTCTTAAAGAAGCTACTTTGCAAATGAAGAATGAACTTGGCGGCGAAGCGTTAATACTTGGCACACGTGTGATAGAAAACGATAAACGTTACGGCATGAAGAAGATGTACGAAATCACTGCAGGTATTGACCAGCCTGCACCAGCCAAATCTGTAAAACCATCCAGAGATGAATTTGACGCGATAGATAATTTTCAAGCTGAATTGGAAAAGTTAACAAGAAAGATAAATCCAAATGCGGGAAACAAAACCTCTGCTAGCGAAGAGAGAAAACCGAAAGTTGAAAAAGCTGCGCCGAGTAAACAATTAGAAAAAGAAATTGATGAGATTGAAGAGACGCTTGAGCAGCGCGAAGTTTCGAAAACAATTATAAAGTCGCTAACAAAACATTTACGCGACTCTGCAAGCTTTATTGAGAGCTCAAACTTAGAAAACTATCTGCTTTCAAGTTTGGCTTCGATGATTCCAACCACAACATTTAAGGTTAGCAGAAACAAAACAACAAAAATTGCTCTCGTTGGTCCAACAGGAGTTGGCAAAACAACTTGCATTGCAAAACTTGCTGTCATCTCAAAGATAATTCACAAACTAAAAGTTGGCTTAATCTCCATTGATACTTACAGGCTTGGTGCGATTGATCAGCTTCGTATCTTTTCTGAAATAAGCGATATCGAAATGGCTGTTGCATATGAAGCAGAAGAAATTCCAAAGCTGGTTAAGAAGTTCAAAGGGAAAGATTTGATATTTATTGATACCGTTGGTAGAAGCCAAAAAGCTAAAGAGAACCTTGAGCAGATCAGAAAATATCTGGATGCGGCACAAGTTGATGAAACAATTTTAGTTGCTAACGCAACAAGCTCAACACGCACGTTGAATGATGTAGCTGAAAAATTCAAACCGTTAAAATATACTTCAGTTATTTTTTCTAAGATTGATGAAGCTGTAGCTTACGGCAACATTATGAACTTAGCGGTTACGCACAACGCACCGGTAATGTTTTTAACTAACGGACAAGTAATTCCGGACGATATTCTTTCCGTTAATCCGGCGTTTCTTGCAAACTTAATTTACAGCGGCAAACTTTACAAATGAATGGACAAGCATCACGGCTCATACAGCTTAGGCAGCTCGAGGAAAGAGAAAAGCAATTCTCAGCTTCCAAGATTGTTTCCATCTGTTCCGGTAAAGGCGGAACAGGCAAGACATTCTTTGCCGCAAACTTTGCTTACCAGCTTTCCAGCTTAGGCAAAAAGGTTTTGCTTATAGATCTCGATCTGAATTTTTCCAATCTCAATATTCTACTAAACCAAGCAACACAAGAAGTAATTTCAGAATTTTTCGAACAGAAAAAATCTTTACGTGAGATAGTTTCCAGCTATAACAAGAATCTCGATCTTGTTTTCGGTGATTCCGGCAGGGAAGATTATCCGCGTGTTAGTAAAGAAGTTTTGGATTACTTGTTCATTTCGCTTAGCAGAATTTCTGAAGATTACGATTTCATAATTCTCGATTCTTCCGCCGGAGCCGATGCACTGACGCTTCATCAGTTAGTCCGCTCAGATTATAATATCATCGTAACTTCGCCGGAACCAACCGCAGTTATGGATGCTTATGTAATTATCAAACTCTTGAATTCGGTTAGTTATTCTGGTGAGAAACTTGTTGTTGTAAACAAGTGCAGCGATGAAGAAGATGCTGATGCTGCCTTCGCAAACCTATCGGTTGCCTCTAAACACTTTCTTGGTGATGAGCCAAGCTTCCTCGGTTCTATCAGTTTCGATTCCGCAGTTCACAAGTCAATTGTACAACAAGAACTTTTGGCAAAAGTTGCGCCTCAAAGCAAGCCAGCCTGTGAAATTTTTTCCTTAGCAAAGAGATTCAGCACTATCGCTCAAGTGGCTAATAATAACCAAACCCAAAAGATAATCTAACCCTAAAACCTCCAAAATCATCATTTTTCAACGGTTTTTGCAATAATTAGTTCAATATGCCACTGGTATACGGTTTGCAATTCCAATAGAAAAAAGCAAAGG
>DAIEQT010000419.1 GCA_027347545.1 Ignavibacteria bacterium
GGTGGCGCGTCTTTACAAAGCGGAGTTTTCTTTTACACTTTGACCGCAAATAGTTTTGCTCAAACAAAGAAGATGATGCTAATTAAGTAACAAGTGGAGGGATTATGAAATTTTGCATTATGATTTTTGCGATTGCAGTTCTTGGAACAGCAAGCCAGCTTGTTGCGCAATCTTTTGCAAAGGTAAACATCAATAATGTTTCTACTTTTGTTTGGAATGATGGAAGAATGGATATTGCACCTAATGGTTATTCGGGCTTTAAACTGCCACTTGCCTCAGAGAAGTTTGCGTATTACACCTCAGGTTTTCATTGGGGCGGATTGGTCAATTCAGAAATTAGAATTGGCGGAGCGAAGTATTCTTCGAGCCTAAAGTCCGGTTGGATTGATGCTGAAGGAGATGCACAACAGCAAGATGGACAAATAAAAATTTTTAGAGTTCGCCCGGATTATATGTTTGCCAAACTTGATGCAGAAATAAAAGATGAGGGCAAATGTGAAAATGAAATTAGACAACAATATATTCTTGATTATTCGAGATGGCCAGTCAATCTAGGGGCTCCGTTTAAGGACGTGAATGGAGATAACAAATTTACCGGCTGTCTGGATATTCCCGGATACCCGAATGCAAATCAAACATTGTGGTTTGTAGCTAATGATCGTCACTCGAATAATAACGCTGACATTAATTTTCCTTTTTCTTCAAAACCTACCGGACTGGAACTTCAGGTAACTATTTGGGCATATTCTAATCAGTCACAATTAAAGAACTGCATTTTCAAAAGCTTCAAACTGATAAACAAAAGTAAAACTCAATCTATTAATGATATGTACATAGGGATGTTTTGTGATGTTGATATAGGCGAAATCGTTAATGATTTAGTTGGCTGCGATACAACTCTTAATCTTGGCTATTTATATAACAGTACGGATTCGGAAACCACAATAGGAAATAATCTGCCGGTTACCGGTTATGTTTTATTAAAAGGTCCCACCATTGATGGGTTGCCGAGCAATTATGTAATTGTTAATGGAAAGAAAGTTTTTGGGAAAAGGAATTTGAATATGTCTTCCTTCAATCCTTTTCCTAAACGTTATGTTTGCCCCACTTGCGATCCGGCACCAGCCACTCCCAAAAATTATTATCAAGCCTTACGTGGCTTGAATATGTGGACAGGTGTACCGTTTGTTGACCTTACAACAAATATTCAAACAAGATTCCCTTATTCGGGTGATCCTAGAAGAAATACCGGCTGGTTAGATGAAATACTCGATCAAAATAGAGATAGACAGTTTCAGATTAACTCGGGTCCATTTAATATGGCTCCCGGCGATACTCAAGAAGTTGTGTTTGCACAGCTTGCTTATTCGGGAATGAAACAAAAAGAAACTGTGACGTATCTAAAATATTTAGCAAGAATCGCTACCGAATTTTATAATACTTCGCATTCGGCGCTTCCAAATAATGTAATAGAAAATGATAAGTTACCAATCGAATTTTCTCTAGAGCAAAACTATCCAAATCCGTTTAATCCGGAAACGACAATCGGCTATCAGCTTTCAGTTGTCTACCATGTCAGCTTAAAAGTATATGATGTTTTAGGAAGAGAAATTGCAACTTTGGTTGATGAAGTAAAACAACCGGGAAAATACTCTACACTCTTCACTCTACATTCTTCGTTCGCTTCCGGTGTTTATTTTTACATTCTGCAAGCGGGAGAGTATATTAGTACTAAGAAAATGGTTCTGCTCAAATAACTTTAAAGAAGGCTTTATGGAAAACAAAAATACATACTTCACAGTTGCCGGAATTTTAGGCGGCTCGCTAATAGTTGCCGTGCTGATTTTTTCACTTGTGTGGAAATCGACAAAGAATGCCGATCAAACAATAACTGTTACCGGCTCGGCTAAAAAATCAATCGTTTCCGATCTTGGGATTCAGCGCGGAACATTGCAAGCAACCAGCGGCGATAGAAAAGCGGCTTATCAGAATGTACAAAATCAACTTCCTACCGTGCTTAAGTTTTTGGAAAGCAAAGGATTCACAAAAGATCAGATAGAGGTTTTTGGTATTAACGGCTACCCGGTTTATGAAGTAAACGCAAGCGGTGTGCAGACATCGAACATTTTGTATTACGTTTACAGCCAGCGTTTCGAAGCAAAATCTAATGATGTGCAGAAGATTAAAGAGCTTTCCGTTTCGCTTAGTTCTCTTGTGGAAAAAGGACTTGATATTGCTACCGATATGCCGGAGTATCTTTACACAAAGCTCGATGATTTGAAAATCTCGATTCAAGCTGAAGCTGCTAAGAATGCAATGGATAGAGCCGAAAAGATTGCCGAATCAACCGGAAGGAGTCTTGGTCCGCTCCGCAACGCGCGCATGGGTGTTATCCAGATTACGCCGAGAAATTCCACAATGGTTTCCGATTACGGAACTAACGATGTAACATCAATAGATAAAGAAATAACAGCGGTTGTGTCTGCCTCTTTCGAAATTAATTAATGGTAACAACGATGACAAAAAAGAAAATAGCAATACTTGGATGCGGCAACATCGGTTCCGCAATAGCAAACGGATTAGTGAAGGGAGAAATTTATAAACCGTCTCAATTGTTTTTAACGCGTAAATCGGATGAAATGCTTTCTAAGTTTGCCGAAAGAGGCTTTAATACTTCTTCGGATAATCTGGAAGCCGTTAAAAAATCTGAGATTATAATTATTTGCGTAACCCCGCAGCAGCTCAACGGATTGCTGGAAGAAATTGATAACGTACTGGCCGAAGGGAAGCATATTGTGCTTTCCGTAGTTACCGGCGCTTCAATCAAACAAATAAAAAGTAAGCTTAGTAAAAATTGTCCGGTGATTCGTGTAATGCCTAATACGGCAATCGCAATTCAAGAATCAATGACTTGTATTAGTGCTAACGAAGCAGATCATCACGCACTGGAAACCGCGAAAGTAATTTTTGATCAGCTTGGCAAAACTGTTGTTATTCATGAAGAGCTAATGGTTCCGGCTACAGCATTGTGCGCTTCAGGAATTGCATTCTTTTTAAGAGCAATCCGTGCGGCTTCTCAAGGCGGAGTTGAAATTGGATTCCATGCTGAAGATGCTTTGTATATGGCTGCTCAAACTGCAAAGGGTGCAGCTTCGCTAATTGTTGAAAATGGCGCACATCCCGAAGGTGAAGTTGATAAAGTTACAACTCCAATGGGAATTACAATTTCCGGATTAAACCAGATGGAACACGCCGGCTTTAGTTCTTCAATGATAAAAGGATTAGTAACCTCAGCCGAAAAAGCCAAACACCTTTACTCGGACAACGAAGAATAAAGATTTACGATTTGGGAATTTGGAATTAGGATTTTGGATTGAGAATGACAAAGCAAAGGATTTACGATTTAGGAATTAGGATTTTGGATTGAGAATGACAAAGCAAAGG
>DAIEQT010000387.1 GCA_027347545.1 Ignavibacteria bacterium
AGCATAGAAATTAGTACGCATGGAAGTCCATTTATAGCACAGAAAATCATATCAATCCTATTGCAGCAAGGCATCAGATTAGCCGAGCCGGGTGAGTTTACCAAACGCGCTTACTTAAATGGTAAGCTCGATCTTGCTCAAGCCGAAGCGGTTGCAGATGTGATCAATTCAAGAACGGAAGTTTCACTTCGAGGAGCGCGTAATCAACTTGATGGCGTTCTTTCTATGAAGATTGATTCTTTACGAGAGCAGCTAATTCATACATCATCATTAATTGAGCTAGAACTAGATTTTGCAGAAGAAGATATTCATTTTATGTCTCTTCAAGAAATAGTTAGAAGTATTGATGAAATTATTGAGGAAATTGAAAAGCTGCTGCAAACTTTTTCGTTTGGAAAAGTAATTCGCGATGGAGTTAATGTTGCACTTGTCGGTCCACCGAATGCCGGAAAATCTTCGTTGCTAAATTATTTTCTTAAGGAAGCCCGCGCAATAGTTAGCGAAGTTCCGGGAACTACGCGCGATATTATTAGAGAAGACTTGTACCTTGACGGGATTCTGTTCCGCTTGTTTGATACAGCCGGAATGAGAGCAACCGATGACGCGGTAGAAAAAGAAGGAGTTCTTAGAAGTAGGAATGCTCTTAAAGAAGCGGACATAGTTTTATTTCTTAACGATACTACTGTTGGTTTTTCAGAAAGTCTCTACTCAGAAATACTGGAACTGAACCAGCCGGAAAGAATAATAAAAGTTGCAAACAAAATTGATATAGTGTACCTGGAATCAGATCAATATGATGTGCAGATCTCCGCTAAAACCGGAGAGGGAATTCAAGCCCTTTTTGAGAAACTAAAATCGGTTGCGCTTGGTTCTTCTACATATACAGAGAAGACAGCAATCGTATCTAACATTCGTCACTTTGATTCACTTAAAAAAGCAAATGAGCACTTAAAATCTGCGAAAGAATCCATTCAGATACAGTTAACGGGCGAGTTTATCTCTGTAGATTTAAGAAACGCCGAAAATGCTCTAAGCGAAATCATTGGCAAAATCACATCTGATGACATTCTGAACAATATTTTTTCAAAGTTTTGCATAGGAAAATAGTGTTTCATGTGAAACTTAAAAAACGTTGAATTTTGAGTTATGAGTTTTGAATTTGTTGTTCGAATTTTTCACGTGGAACGAAGGGAATAAATGAGAAGTTTTGATGTAATAGTTGTCGGCGGAGGTCACGCCGGAATAGAGGCTGCTGTAACAGCCGCAAAAATGGGCTGCACTGTTGGATTAGTTTCAATGGACAAAAACGGAATGGGGAGAATGTCTTGTAATCCAGCAATTGGTGGCAGTGCAAAGGGACATCTTGTTCATGAAGTAGATGCTTTGGGCGGGGCAATGGGCTTAATTGCTGATCAGTCCGGAATACAATTTAGAACTTTGAATAAATCTAAAGGTCCAGCGGTATGGGCGGGAAGAAGTCAAAACGACCGTGAAATTTATAGTCTGATAGCTTCAAAGTTGGTTGGGAAGACACCAAATCTTTCAGTTATCGAAGAAATGATTACAGATGCTATTGAGGAAGGAAAGAAAATTGTAGGTGTAAGAACTGCTCATGGTGAAGAGATCAAATGCAAAGCCCTTGTTGTATGCAGCGGAACTTTTTTAAACGGATTGATGCATACTGGGATGAGTTCGACCAAAGGGGGAAGATTTGGAGAGCAACCGGCCGTAGGTTTAACAGATGCGTTTATCAAAATGGGTTTCGAAGCTGGAAGATTAAAAACCGGAACCCCTCCGCGCTTACATAAAGATTCAATCAATTGGCAAATACTTGATGAACAACCGGGAGATGTGCCGCCTCTTCCATTTTCTTTGAGAACACCTAAAGATCAGTTTCCTTATCTGTCTCAGCTTAGCTGCCATATTACTTATACCGATCAAACAGTTCATAAAATTTTGGAGAAAGGCTTTGCCGGTTCACCATTGTTCACTGGAAAAATTCAAGGAGTTGGACCGCGCTACTGTCCTTCAATCGAAGATAAAATCAATCGCTTTTCTGATAAGGAAAGGCACCAATTGTTTTTAGAACCGGAAGGTTTGAATTCAGAATTAATTTATATAAATGGGTTTTCTACTTCACTGCCAGTTGAAATTCAATTAGAAGCCCTAAAGAATATTAGGGGACTTGAAGAAGTAGAAATGGTTCGTCCAGGTTATGCGGTTGAGTATGATTATTTTCCACCGCATCAGGTGGATTTAACGCTTGAGACAAAGCTAATTCAAGGACTATATTTTGCCGGACAAATTAATGGCACTTCCGGATATGAAGAAGCAGCCGGGCAGGGAATAATTGCCGGTATTAATGCAGCTCTTAAAATTCAGAAAAGACCCGAGTTTGTACTTACAAGAAGTGAAGCCTACATAGGTGTTTTGATTGATGACCTCGTTGGAAAATCCACAAATGAACCTTATCGAATGTTTACTTC
>DAIEQT010000411.1 GCA_027347545.1 Ignavibacteria bacterium
GAAGGTTCTGTTTTTCTTGCTGGCTCTCATTTAGTTAAAGCCGCTATCGGCGAAGAAATTGATAACGAATCACTTGGTGGTGCACGCGTTCATTCAAACATTTCCGGCGTTACAGATTACATCATGAAAAATGATGAAGAGGCGCTTGCTCAAATAAGAAACATCACTCAAAAATTTGGGCATAATGCTAAAGCCGGTTTCGATAGAATTGAAGCGAAACTACCAAAGTATAACGCAGATGAAATTTTCGGAATTCTTCCCGAAGATACAATGAAGCCTTATGATACTTATGAACTACTTGCCCGCTTAGTTGATGATTCTGAAATTGATGAATACAAAGCCGGTTACGGTCAAAGTTTGGTTACAGCTTACGCAAGAATTGATGGCTGGGCTGTTGGAATTGCTGCCAATCAAAGAAATATTGTTAAGACTGAAAAAGGAGAAATGCAGATTGGCGGAGTGATATACTCCGATAGTGCCGATAAAGCCGCGCGGTTTATAATGAATTGTAACCAGAGGAAAATACCTCTGTTGTTCTTGCAAGATGTAACCGGTTTTATGGTTGGTAGTAAAGCAGAACATGGCGGAATTATTAAAGACGGGGCGAAGATGGTAAATGCCGTCGCAAATTCTGTAGTACCGAAAATCACGATAATCGTTGGCAATAGTTTTGGCGCGGGTAATTATGCTATGTGCGGGAAGGCTTACGATCCGCGTTTCATATTCGCGTTTCCAAATGCCAAAATTGCTGTGATGGGCGGCGCACAAGCAAGCAATGTTTTATTAGACATCAAAACCAAACAAGCGGAAAAGGAAGAGAAAACTTTTTCTGCTGAAGACAAAAGCAAATTGCTAAACGAAATAACAAAATCTTACGAAGAGAAAAGCAATCCGCTTTATGCTGCCGCCCGCCTTTGGATTGATGAAATAATTGATCCGCGACTTGCCCGCCAGTACATTTCAAGATCAATTGAATGCGCTAATAATAATCCAGATATACCCCGTTTTAATACCGGCGTGATACAAACGTAAGATTGAATCACTGTGCAGACGTTAAAAAAAGTATTACTCGTAATCTTACTCTTAATTGTAATCACTCCAAACCATTCACTTTCGCAAACGAAGTACGAAAAAGATTTCTACGGTGGATTATTCTTTCTTTCAGATTTTATCTCTTCTGATGAATTTCTTCAGATAAAGAAAACTAATACAGATTTAGAGCAAGTGGATATAATCTATTCGAAGGCGGTTAAGTTTTTCGAAGGAGATATTTCTGAAGCGCTGCTATGTTTAACATTCTCTTGTCTTCCCTTTCAGCATATTGATTTCGATTTGTTTTTCGGAATTATGAAAGTCCCACTTCCCTCTCCGCCAAAAAAAGTTTTTCAAAAGCGATTAGAAAATCTGCCAAAGAATATTTATTTCAATTCACCAAGGACAAATTTCGGAGACAAGGATAAGCTTTCCCATTTCTTTGGAAATGCTTTTCTTCGTTACAACATTAGCGTGTTCAACTTCTCAAAATTTATGGGTATCTTTGTTGAAAAGACGGAAGAAAACTTTTTTACAAATGGCGAACTGGACCGGCGGGATATAATGACAAATCATCTTGGAGAACTTTTTGCTGAAATGTTGAAACTAAATGCCGGTGCTAAGCCGTCTAAAGCGTTACTTGTATATCAAATATTTTATTTTAGAGAAGGTTTATGAAATCAGTTTTAATTATTGATGATGAACGCGCAATCTGCGAAAGCATCAAAATGATTCTTGAGTATGAAGATTATTTGGTGGATTACACAACCGATTCGATTGAAGGGCTTGCTAAACTTGAGTACGGTGATTATAACGCGCTATTGCTCGATATCAATATGCCGGAGAAAAATGGCTTTGAAGTTCTGAATTGGATGCGAGAAAAAGAGATTGATGTTAAAACGATTGTCATTTCTGCGCATGGAAGTGTTGAGAACGCAGTTAAAGCAACCAAACTCGGCGCTTTCGATTTTATTGAAAAGCCTATTGACCGAGATAAACTACTGATTGGTGTCCGTAATGCGATAACCAACGATTCTCTTTCCCAAGAAAATAAAAAATTGAAAAAAGAACTGTTAAATAATGACAAGATCATCGGAAACAGTTCTGCAATTCAAAATATATTAGAAACTGTTTCCCGAGTTGCTAAGACCGACGCACGAATTTTGATAACTGGAGAAAACGGAACAGGCAAAGAATTAGTTGCGCAAGAAATTCACCGGCAAAGCCCCCGTACAAACCGTGATTTGATTGAGGTAAACTGTGCCGCTATTCCGCAAGAGCTTATCGAATCCGAATTGTTTGGACATGAAAAAGGATCATTCACTGGAGCTTTAAAACAACGTATCGGTAAGTTTGAATTAGCCGACGGCGGCAATTTATTCTTGGACGAAATTGGCGATATGAGTCCACAAGCTCAAGCAAAGGTTCTCCGCGCGATTGAGGAAGGACGAATAGAACGTGTTGGCGGCTCATCAAAAATTGAAGTTGATGTTAGAGTTATTTCCGCAACAAATAAAGATTTGCAGCAAGCTATTGAGAAAGGTTTATTCCGTGAGGATTTATTTCACCGCCTAAATGTTATACCAATTCATATTCCGCCGCTAAGAGAAAGAAAAGATGATATTCCTATTCTAGTAGAGCACTTCTCAAAATTGATTTGCGAGAAAAATAAATTTCCTCAAAAGTCATATTCTGCTTCAGCCATGAGAGCTTTTCAGAATTATCCATGGAAAGGAAATATTAGAGAGCTTAGGAATGTAGTTGAGAGAATTGTGATAATGGTTTCTAAAGAAGATATTACAGATAAGGAAGTCAATTCATTCATTCAAACTTCCGGTTCGCCAACAGAAGACTTACTAAGCATTTCTAATAGCTTCCAAGAGTTCAAGGAAAAGGCTGAGAAAGCTTTCATAGTAAAACAGCTTAATGCAAACGGCTGGAACATGAGCAAGACAGCAGAAATACTTGGAATTCAGAGAAGTCATTTGTACAATAAATTAAAGAAGTATGAAATAGAAAAGGATTAGTCATGGCAGAAACAATTTTCGCAAAAATTATTCGCAAAGAAATTCCGGCTCAAATTGTTTTCGAGTCAGATTCGGTTCTAGCTTTCAAGGATATTAATCCACAAGCACCGGTTCATGTTTTAATCATTCCCAAAATCACAGATTTAGAATCTGCCAGAGATATTGATCCCGTAAAGCATGCTAAACTATTGGGCGAGTTGTACGATGCCGCAAATACAATTGCTACGCAACTTGGTGTTTTTGAAAGTGGATTCAGATTGGTTTTAAATTCCGGTGCGGATTCTGGACAAGAAGTTCCCCATATTCATATTCATCTTCTTGGTGGAAGAAAAATGAATTGGCCTCCGGGATGAGTTAGCTTTTCGCTAAGATTCCCTTATCAGAAATATCTTTTCGGTACTGCATTCCATCAAATTTTATTTTAGAAATAGCCTCGTAAGCTTTTTCTTTACAAAGTCTTAAATCATTTTTCTCGATGCTTGTAACCAAACCAAGCACACGCCCTCCATCTGTTACAATTTTCCCGTTAACTTCTTTCGTCCCAGCTTGAGTTACATGTGAATCACCATGGGGAAAATTATCCAAACCATGAATCTCAATTCCCTTTTCCGAGCTATCGGGATAATTTCTTGAAGCTATTACAACGCAAATAGAAGTTCCTTCAGAGATTTTTACAGCGTCCTTGTTAATTTTTCCAGTAGATGCAGAATAAAGCAGTTGGAGAAAATCTCCTTTTAGTAGTGGAAGTACAACTTGAGTTTCCGGATCGCCAAAGCGGCAGTTAAACTCAACTACTTTTGGTCCTTGATCGGTCAGCATTATTCCACAATACAAGCATCCAATAAATTCAGAACCAATTGATTTCATTGCTTCAAGAGTTGGCTTTATAATGTGTTCGGAAACAATTTTTAATTCCTCCTCGCCAACAAAAGGAGTTGGAGCATAAGCGCCCATTCCTCCGGTATTTTTCCCGAGGTCACCATCGTGAATTCTTTTATGATCTTGTGCAGCAGGTAAAAGGACAAAATCAGTTCCATCAGTTATAGCAAAGATAGATGCCTCTTGCCCGGTCATGAATTCTTCGATAACTACTTTGTCTCCGGCTGAGCCAAATGAACAATTAATAAAACATTCTTTCAGAGCTTCTTTTGCATCTTCAAAAGTATCGGCAATTATCACACCTTTGCCGGCAGCGATACCATCTGCTTTAATTACAACCGGATATTTTGTTGCGTGTAAATATGTTATAGCTTCATCGTAATCTTCTTTTAAGAATACTTTGAACTCAGCAGTTGGTATTTTGTTTTTTTGCATTAACAGTTTCGCAAAGGATTTTTCACCTTCAATTCTCGCCGCATTTTTTGAAGGACCAAATACAACAAAACCGGCATCGCGAAGGCTATCGGCTAATCCTTCTGTCAAAGGTTTTTCCGGTCCAATCACAACAAGATCAACTTTCTTCTCGGAGCAGAAATCAACAACTGCTTGATGATTACTAGAATCTATTGAAACATTTTTAGCAATATTCTTAGTCCCCGGATTACCCGGAATAACAAATAGTTTTTCCAGGCTTGGACTTTCCGCAATCTTCAAGGCTAAGGCATGTTCTCTTCCACCGGAACCAATTAACGCTACTCTCATTATTCAGCTCGCAAGTAAAATTGAAATTCTTTTGTTAACTGTTCTGTAAGCATTCTTCGATCATGCTTAGTTACAAACTCTTCATTAGGAACCGGCAACTTTTTGTTTTTAAACAAATTATAGATTTCGATTATAGTCTCTTTAATATCTTTCACATAATCCGGATAAGTAAGAAATGAAGCTCCATATTCGATTAAAGAATTTCTAGCTGCACCATCGGGCACACAACCTAAAATTGGTTTCCTAGTTCCGAAGTACTCAAAGAGTTTGCTCGTAGAAATTGTATCCGCGTTTTGAATATTGCCAATCATCATCCAGAGAACATCAGTTGAAACCAAATACTTTATTACTTCCGAATGCTCCAAATAGCCATGCTCTTTTACATACTCAGATAAATTCAACTCTAGCACAAGTTTTTTATTCTCGTCTCTTAGATGACCAATGAACTCGAGTTCTATTTGAGAAGCTATTTGCGGATTCTCAATTGTAAGTTCTTTGAATGCTTTCAGTAAAAATTCCGGAGTAATATTCTCGTAGAAAATTCCAGAATAAGTTAGTTTCATTTTTGTTGATGTACACTTTATCTGTTCCGTGCTTTCAAAATCTTGGGGATCAAAACCATGCGGAAGAATTATTACATCATCATAATCTAAGAAAGGATAAGTCAGAAGAATTTTCTCCTTTATCTTTCTATTGATTGCAACGACTTTATCAGCAACTCTTAAAGCGCTATATTCTAATTCCTTATGCTTGTATCTATGATATGGAGTTACATAGAACGCAAAATGATTTCCAAACCAGAGATCACGGTAATCTACAAATAACGGAATACCAAATTCTCTTTTTAGTTTTGCGGCAGTTAGGAACTGAGAATATGGAGGCACCGAAACGTAGATTATATCAAACTTTTCTTTAGTTAAAATATCTTTTGCAGCTTTATATGCTTTTTTTGACCAAGAAATTTTGTTGTCAGGAATAAAAAAAGTCTTGCTTAATCTTGATAAGAACTTGCGCATAAGTTCTTTTGGCATACTAATAGTTTCGTATTTTGCTCCAAGAAGAGAATTCACGTCAAAAGCATCCGTACGGATAATTTCAACTCCAGCTTCCTCTGCTTCCTTCAAGAGTGAAAGATCATGAGCATAATAAGCTACATTTCCAGCAGTTATTACAGTTGGTTGCCAGTTAAACTCACACATGTATTTGGTGAATTTGAGTGTGCGCTGAACACCGCTTAAACCCATTGGCGGGTAGTAATATGAGAGAACTAAAACTTTATACATATCAGAATAAGATTAATGTTTTTGAGTAGTTTGGTAATTTGGTGCTTCTTCGGTAATCATCACGTCATGTGGATGGCTTTCGCGCAAACCGGCATTAGAAATCTTAACGAATTTTGTTTTAGCCTTAAACTCGGCAATATTTTTTGAACCGCAATACCCCATAGCTGCTCTAAGTCCACCGATAAATTGGTATACTGTTTCCGCTAAGGTTCCTTTATAAGGAACTCTGCCTTCAATTCCTTCCGGTACTAATTTTTTAATATCCTCTTCAACATCCTGAAAATACCTGTCACTGCTGCCTTGCTTCATTGCACCAAGTGAGCCCATTCCGCGATAAACCTTAAAACTTCTACCTTCAAAAAGAACTTTCTCTCCAGGGGTTTCATCGCAGCCGGCTAACATTCCACCCATCATAACAGTATCGGCACCAGCGGCAATCGCTTTTGCTACGTCACCTGTCTGTTTAATTCCACCATCAGAAATAACTGGTATTTTCCCCTTTAACGCCTTAGCAACTTCAATTACGGCACTTATCTGAGGGACGCCAACACCCGCAACAATTCTTGTAGTGCAGATTGATCCAGCTCCAATTCCTACTTTAACCGCATCAACACCAATACTTTCTAATTCCACAGCAGCTTCTTTTGTAACGATATTTCCAGCCACAATTTGAACATATCTATATTTTTTTCTGATTTCCCTTACAGCTTTCAAAACTCCTTCAGAATGACCGTGAGCAGTATCCAAAGCCAAAATATCTACATTTGAAGCTACCAAAGCTTCTACTCGTTCCATTGTATCCTTTGTTACTCCAACGGCTGCTCCAACTCGCAAACGTCCCAGATCATCTTTGCAAGCGTTAGGGAATTTCTTTTTCTTCAGAATGTCTTTATAAGTTATCAAACCTTTGATAATTCCCTTCTTATCAACAACTGGTAATTTTTCAATTCTATGGCGATGTAAAATCTTTTGAGCATCTTCTAAAGTTGTTCCCAGAGAAGCAGTTACAAGGTTTTCTTTGGTCATTAATTCGTAGACAGGTAAATCTCTATTGGTTTCAAATCTAAGGTCTCTATTAGTAAGTATTCCAACGAGTTTTCCAGTGTTTTCAACAATCGGTATTCCTGAGATATGATACTTAGACATAAATTCTTCAGCTTCACGAATTGTACGATCCGGGGTTAAGGTTATTGGATTTACGATCATACCACTTTCTGAGCGCTTAACTTTATCAACCTCATCAGCTTGCTTCTCTATAGACATATTCTTGTGTATGATCCCAATTCCACCTTGCGCAGCCATTGCGATTGCCATTTGAGCCTCTGTTACAGTATCCATTGCTGCACTGAGAAATGGAATATTCAATTTTATCTCACGGGTGAGGTAGGAAGAAATTTCTACATCCCTTGGTAAAATTGATGACCTAGCAGGAACAAGCAGAATATCATCAAAAGTAAGTCCCTCAAAT
This sequence comes from Ignavibacteria bacterium, assembly GCA_027347545.1. Lineage (GTDB taxonomy): Bacteria > Bacteroidota > Ignavibacteria > Ignavibacteriales > Melioribacteraceae > Stygiobacter. The sequence goes on from DAIEQT010000411.1 coordinate 7,452, forward strand.
CCAATCTTCTCTTTCATTTATATCTCCAAATAGTTATAAAAAAGACCACACAAGGTGGTCTCAAAGTTCTAATCGAACGCAGCAAAGCCAGTTATGTCCTCTCCAATTATGAGCGTATGCATCTCGTGAGTACCTTCGTAAGTTTTCACCGATTCCAAATTATTAGCGTGCCTCATAATCGGGTATTCATCCAGAATTCCATTTGCACCAAGAATTTCCCGAGCTACACGCGCGATATCTAAAGCCTTTTCGCAATTATTTCTTTTTGCCATCGAAACATGAGTGTGTTTACACTGATTTTTGTCTTTTAACCTCCCCATCTGAAGATTGAGTAACTGAGCTTTAGTAATTTCTGTTATCATATAAACAAGTTTTTCTTGAGTTATCTGATAAGCGGCAATTGGTTTGCTGAACTGAACACGAGATTTAGCGTATTCAAGCGCCGAATCGTAACAAGCCATCATAGAGCCAACAACGCCCCATGCAATGCCGTAGCGGGCCTGTGTGAGGCACATAAGTGCAGATTTCAATCCTTGTGTGTTCGGCAAAATGTTCTCTTCGGGAATAAATACATCCTGGAAAATGAGTTCAGAAGTGACTGAAGCTTTCAGCGAATGTTTACCCTTCATTTCAGGGGCTTCAAATCCTTTTGTTCCTTTTTCCACCAGAAAACCGTGAACAACACCATCCATTTTTGCCCAGACAACTGCAACATCTGCAACTGTACCATTTGTAATCCACATTTTGGCGCCATTAAGAAGATAGCCGCCATCAACCTTTTCTGCTTTCGTAATTAATCCACCCGGATTTGAACCGTAATCGGGTTCAGTCAGACCAAAACAACCAAGCTTTTCACCGGTAGCTAATTTTGGAAGCCAGTAGTCTTTCTGTTCCTCACTTCCAAAAGTGTAAATTGGGTACATAACTAAAGCACTTTGTACAGAAACAAAGCTTCTTAAGCCACTGTCTCCTCTTTCCAATTCTTGCATAGCTAACCCATAAGCAACGTTATTCATTTCCGGGCAACCATACTTTTGTGGCAGAGTAATTCCAAACAAGCCCATTTCGCCAAGCTTAGGAACTAAGTGTTTAGGAAATTTCTCATCGTGGTAAAACTTTTCGATAATCGGTAGGACTTCTGCATCAACATACTCTCGTACTGAATCGCGCACCATAATCTCATCTTCATTCAACAAGCTTTCTAAATTGTAATAATCAATTTTGTTCATGAGAGGCATGATATCACCATTAATTGTGTACCTAAAAATAAAGAAGAGTGCCGTGAGAAAAAAATTAATCTTCTTGCAGCAGTTGAAGTTTTGCAATTACTTGTCGAATAAGATCGCTTTCGTACCCTTTTCCGGCTAAAAACGAATATAATTTAGCGGAGATTTTTCTCTCTTCAGTTTCTTTTTTTCTGATCTGAAGCAGTTTCTTTCGAGCAATCTCGGTTGCATTTTCAATGTAC
>DAIEQT010000423.1 GCA_027347545.1 Ignavibacteria bacterium
ATGGGATTTTTAACACTTATTGAAAATGATTTGTTTGAGAGCAAAGAAGAGCTAAAAGGCTTTGCCCGCGATGCAAGATTAGCCGCCGAATCTTTGTTAGATATCATCAACAACATTCTTGATATCTCTAAAGTTGAATCGGGCAAAATGGAATTGGACGAAGTTGGTTTCGATATTAGAGATGAAGTTAACAAAGCAAATTCAATTGTTGGGCAGACTGTTAAAACCAAAGGCTTGGGACTTGAAGTTTCTTTAGATGAAACTATTCCACAAACAGTTTATGGCGATCCTACCCGGTTTCGTCAAATTATTATTAATCTTCTGAATAATGCTGTTAAGTTTACAGATCATGGTAAAGTTTCTATTGAGATAAGAGTCAAAGCTAGAGATACTCAGTTCATTGAATTTTTAGGAACTGTTTCTGATACTGGCCCCGGAATTCCGAGTGATAAACTCAGTCTGTTATTTGAGCCATTCATGCAGATTAAAGGTAAGAAGACAACTAAAGAAGGTTCCGGTCTGGGATTGATGATTGTAAAAGAGTTTGTCCGTTTGATGAATGGCGAAGTTCGTGTTGAAAGCAAAGTTGGAGTTGGAAGCAAATTCGTTTTTAACATTAAGATGAAATTGAACGCAAGCGCTCCAAATGAAAAAGTTGAAGTAGAGACAGAACCGCAAAGTGAAACTGCTCTGGAAGAGCCAAGAGAGTTTAAAACTCCGGGAAATGTAAATGTTGTTGAAGTTCCCAAGAAGAAAAAACTTCTGCTGGTTGAAGATAATCCTATAAGCCAAAACCTTGAAACAAAAATTCTTCGTGAAGTAGGTTACGATGTTGAAGCGGTTGCCTCCGGTATAGAAGCCATAGAATCCGTTAAAACGGGAACCTTTAATTTGGTACTAATGGATGTTGAAATGACCGATATGGATGGAATAACTGCGACACAAAAGATTAGAGAGCTCGAAGGTCCAAATTCAAAAATTCCTATTATTGCAGTTACAGCTCATTCCAGCATGAAAGACCGTGAGCGCTGCTTAAACTCCGGAATGGACGATTATATTGCAAAACCTATCAATATTCACTTCTTAAAGATTACCATCGATCAATGGCTTAACGCTAACCCCAAGCACTAATAATTAGATTTTTTTCGCCAGCATCTTTTTGATAAATTTGCACCACTCATTAAGAAACTGAGGAGAAAATGCAGTCAAAAGATTTTATTGAATTGGAAGACAAATTTGGTGCGCATAACTATCATCCGCTTCCGGTTGTGTTAGCAAAAGGAGAAGGCGTTTACCTATGGGATGTGGAAGGTAAAAAGTATTTCGATTTTCTATCGGCATATTCGGCAGTAAATCAAGGTCATTGTCACCCCAAAATAATTAACGCGATGATTGAGCAAGCAAAAACCCTAACACTTACATCGCGCGCTTTTTATAACAATTGCCTCGGACCATACGAAAAGTACATTACCGAATATTTTGGTTATGATAAAATACTCCCGATGAACTCCGGCGCGGAAGCAGACGAAACCGCTCTTAAACTTTGTAGAAGATGGGCTTACGACAAAAAGGGAATAGCCGAAAACGAAGCGAAGATAATTGTTTGTCTCGGCAACTTTCATGGAAGGACAATAACTGTTATTTCCATGTCGAACGATCCGGATTCTTACAAAGGATTTGGTCCATATACGCCGGGATTTGTAAAGATTCCTTATAATGATTTAGATGAATTAGAGAAAGCACTGCAAGATCCAACTGTTGCGGGATTTCTTGTAGAGCCAATGCAGGGATAAGCCGGTGTTGTTGTTCCGGATGAAGGTTATCTTAAAAAAGCTTACCAGATGTGTAAGGATAAAAATGTTTTGTTTATTGCAGATGAAGTACAAACCGGACTATGCAGAACAGGTACACTACTTGCGTGCGACCATGAAGAAGTTAAGCCGGATATTGTAATTCTTGGCAAGGCGTTAAGCGGCGGAACGATGCCGATTAGCGCTGTGCTTGCTAACGATGAAATAATGTTAGTTATCAAACCGGGCGAACACGGGTCAACTTTTGGCGGAAATCCTTTAGCATCTAAAGTTGCGGTTGCAGCGCTGGAAGTATTGAAAGAAGAAAAGTTATCAGAGAACGCGGAGAAGATGGGCGAATTATTTAGAGCAGAACTTCGTAGTATAAAATCCGAAATGATTGAATTGGTAAGAGGGAAAGGATTGCTCAACGCAATTGTAATTAAACCAACTAATGGAAAGGAAGCTTGGGATGTTTGTCTTAAGATGAAAGAGAACGGATTGCTTGCTAAGCCGACACATCAACACATCATCCGGTTTGCGCCGCCGCTGGTAATTAATGAAGCGCAAATTAAAGAAGCTGTTAAGATTATTGAAAAATCTATAAAGGAAATTGAAGCAGCTTAGTTAGAAAAGAAAAAGATACAATTTAACTCCCTCTAAATGAGGGAGTTTTTTTATAAAGGATTTTGAATGCACAACGGCAAAAAGTTTGTAACAGTTTTTGGAAGTTCGATACCAAAGATTGGCGAGCAAGAATATGAAACTGCATACGTGCTTGGGTGCTTACTTGGCAAAAGCGGTATTAATGTTTGCACCGGCGGCTACCAGGGAACTATGGACGCGGTATCAAAAGGATGTAACGAAAGCGGCGGCGAAGCAGTTGGTGTTACTTTGGATATTTACAACGCCGTTCCATCAAAATATTTAACCGAAGAAATAAAATGCCACACCCTGTTTGAGCGGTTAAAGAATCTTATTGAGATAGGCAACGCATTTATTGTATTACAAGGTGGAACCGGAACGCTTGTGGAGCTATCGCTTGTTTGGGAGTATATGAATAAGAATATGATTGAAGAAAAACCTTTTGCCTGCCATGGAATGTTGTGGAATGAAATTGTACCCGTAATGGAAAAGCAGATTGAAAAGGAAAAAAGAAAAACCGGTTTGCTCAAGTGTTTTAGCGATGTAGAATCTTGCGCTCAGTATATTGTAGAAAAGCTAAAGTAAAACCTTACCACGCAAAGTCGCAAAGAAAACGCTAAGCTCACAAATAAAAAACAGAGAGCCCACCGAAAAAGTTTATAACAGCTTTTTAACTTTGTCGTACACTACATCAACTGAAAGCTCTTTAATGCATTTGAACTGTACATCTTTTCTGCTGCAAGAGAGGGGTTTTGGGGAATAGAAAAAGCAAGGCGAGCATTCTAAATTTAACGAAGCTATTTCATGCTGGATTTTCCAAGGAGCAATGTACTTCTTATTGGTTGGACCGATTATAGCAACAACTTTTAACTGTAGCGCCGCCGCAACGTGCATTAAGCTGGAATCGTTTGAAACAAAAATGTTACAGCGCTTCATAACTGCGGCAGTATTTGTTAGGCTCAATGTTTGAACAGAAATCAAATTGGGCGAATTAACAAGTGAAGCAATTTCGTCTTTGAGGTGCTGCTCTTCGCTTCCGCCAAAAACTAAAACTTTAGCGTTGTTATTTTTAATTAGAAGTTTTGCCAGCTCAGCAAACTTTTCAACTTCCCAGCGGCGTTTATCATGGTTCTTGAGAGTATTACAGCCGGGATGAAAACCAACAACAAAATCTTCCCGCTTGATTTGTTTCTCGTTCAGAAAATCCGAGTAATAAAGCAAATCATCTTCTTCTAAACAAAATTCCAGCGGGGGAATGCTATCAAAGTTCTCCGCGAGTAGCTTTTCTACCATGCGAAAATTTTCTTCCACATTATGAACTGTATCTTCTTCCTCACACCTTGTATTATTCAAAAACCCGAAGTTGGATAAATCATTTCTTAAGTAACGAACACCAAATCGGTATTTAGCGCCGATTAAAAAGCTCAACAAATTGTATTCTTTTCGGTTGGATGGATAAACGCTGAAAGTCGTATCATACTTTTTCCTAAGAGAAAGTATGTAGAACAGGGAATCGCTTTTACGCGCATTCATAAAATCGAAAAAATGAACTTGATTAAGCTGAGGAAGCTTTTGGAAAACATCCTTAACGCCTCTGAACATAACTAATGCGTCTATCTTAGCACTTGGCATAGCTTCACGCAGCTTAACCAATGCTGGTGTAAACATTAGAGCATCGCCAATGCCGGAGAGTGCAATAATTAATATTCTCATAGAATTAAGATATGTTAAAAAAAGACCGGCAAGAGTTTCTTGCCGGCTTATTGGTTAATTCTTCTTTTCCAATTTTTGCGGAGCCATTTCGCTCTTAGCACCGCCAGCTAGTTTTTGGAATCGTTCCTCAAGTTGTATGATGCTTGGTTCATTCGGTACATATGTTTTTAGCTGTTGAACAATCTCTAGAGCTTCTTTATATCTACCCAGATTTTCGTAATGAGTTAACAACAACTCGTATGAATTATACCAGCTGTTAAAATCTCTCGGATCTAAGGCAAGTTTTTCTTTAGCTGCAGCAATAACTTCTTTAGCGTAAGCTTCATAAAGCTTAAATGC
>DAIEQT010000426.1 GCA_027347545.1 Ignavibacteria bacterium
AAGGATGTTACCTTCAAAAAAACTAACGATTCTGAATTGGATATAGCCAAAACCGGAACTCAATTAATGGACGGTGGTCTGGTTAAGACAAGCTCAAAATCATTAGCGCTAGTTTTGTTTACAGAAGGTTCTCTGTTACGTGTAAGAGAAAACAGTATTCTTAATATTTACGGAAGCAAAGAAGGTAATAAAGTCAGTAGGAATACTGTTATAACTAAAGGAACACTTGGTTTCGATGTTCAAAAACAAGGTGACGATGAATTTAAGTTTACTACTCCAACCGCTGTCGCTTCAATCCGCGGTACGGATGGATTAATCTTTTGCGACAGCACCGTAACAAGAGTTTATCTTGAGAATGGTGAGCTATATATTGAATCTACAACCGACCCGACAAAAAACGGAAGAATAGTTGGCGGAGAGAAAGTAGTTCAGAATCAAGATGGGACTTTTACAACAACTCCTTTAACTGATGAAGAAAAGAACATAATCACTCAAGCGAAAACGCAGACAACAAAGAAAGTAATTATAAAAACAGCTCATGGCGATGTTGAAATTGAATACTACACATCGGATCAAAAGTAAAGTAACCGTATTCTAATTTTTAGAGGTTCCCATGAAAAAAACTTTATACATTTTAACTCTGCTTGTGTTAGTTTCTTCGAGCACATTTGCTCAGATAAGCAATTATATCTCCGGTGTAAAAATCGGGGACGCAAAAGAAAAGAATCCTATTACTGTTATTGCCGATTTAATCTCTGCTGAAAACATTTCTGAAATTTCACTTGCCTATAAACCCTTTGGCGAAAGTGAGTTTCTCAAACTTGAAATGATGATTGCGGGCAACGCTGCTTCAGCAACGATTCCATTAGATAAAGTTCAGCCGCCATACATTGAATACTACTTGGTCATTAACTTAAAAAGCGGCGAACCGCAAACTTATCCTTTGGGAATTTCGGAGGGAGTTTCTCCATTGCAAATCTCTGTTTCCGGAGTCTCGCAAAAGGACAAAGAAATTATTGTTCTTAGTCCGAATGAAGGAGAAGCTTTATCCACAGATGAGCAGCTTATTTCAGTTTCATTTGTACGGGCGCCGGAAAACATAGACATAGCCAAAACAAAATTTTTCTTGAATGGAAAAGATGTTTCCAATATTGCAGTTGTTGCTGGAGATATCATTGTGCTTAGCGGAGAAAATATTCCAACAGATTTTGCCGGTTCTGCTCGTGATCTTCGCATAGAAATTTATAGTAAAGATGGAAGTCTCTATCACACTTTGAAACGCACATTCCAGGTAGTATCTCCGGAGGTAGCGGCTGCCATTGAGTCTCAATGGAAATACAATGGCTCTCTTCGCGGTGAATCCCGTAGTGAAAACTTAAACTCCGTCGGCACATGGTATAACAATGCAACCGCAAATTTTAACGCCAACGGTTCCGGTATGCAGCTTTCTGCTTACGGTTATATAACCTCCGAAGAGAAATCTGAAAAGCAGCCATACAACAGATATCTTGCTACTTTCGATGCGGGCGATTGGTTTAGCCTCAAAGCCGGCGATTCGTACCCCCGCTTTCCAAATTTAATTATGGAAGGTAAGCGTTTGCGTGGTTTTAGCGGGGCGTTGAATTTAGGATTAATCAACGTTCAAGCGGCTTATGGCGAAACTGTTAGAGATGTTGAAGGCAAAATAATTCAGACTTATTCTGCTAACAATGTTCCTCTCGGTTCAGATATTATCGCAATTGATAAAGTTAAATATGGAGCGCCATTTGCTAAAGCGAATCTTGGAACGTACAACAGAAAACTTTTTGCAGTTCGTCCTTCCTTTGGCAGTGGCGAAAACTTTCAACTTGGTTTTTCTTACTTGCACGCGCAAGACGAGGTTAACTCTATT
>DAIEQT010000429.1 GCA_027347545.1 Ignavibacteria bacterium
AATAACTCATGTTACGCACTTTGTGACTTCTTAGTGTCCCCGCCTGCTAAAGTATATTCAACGTGGCGGGCAGGTTTGAGACTTGGTGGCAAAAGAAAAGATATGAAATTAAGCCACAAAGGCACTAAAACACCAAGTTTCACTAAAAATAATTCACGTAATTCAACTCATGCGTAACGTGAGTTAATAAGATATCCAAAAATAGTTCAGGAGAATGGAATGAACAATTTTACAGAATCCTATAATCCGGCTACGGGCGAATTAATTGGCAAGACAATTCTGAATACAGTTGATGATGTTAAACGTGCGGTTGATAATGCTAGAACAGTTCAACGTGATTGGGCAAAATTATCTGTGAGAAAACGTGCAAAGATTGTTTTGCGAATAAGAGAATACATTGTTCAAAACTCCGAAGCTATAGCTGAGATTATTTCCAAAGATAACGGCAAGACGAAAGTTGATGCACTTGCAACAGAAGTAATGCCCGCCGCAATGGCAATTTCTTACTACTGTAAAAACGCTGATTTGTATTTGAGTGGAGAACATCTTAGTGCAGGGAATATTTTTTTGATTAACAAGCGAAGTAAGATTGAGCGGATACCTTTTGGTGTGATTGGCATTATTTCTCCTTGGAATTATCCATTTGCAATTCCGCTGGCAGAAATTGTTTTAGGGTTGCTTGCTAGCAATGCAGTAATCCTTAAAGTAGCTACAGAGACACTAATGGTTGGAGAAGAAATAAAAAAAGCTATTCAGCATGCCGGATTGCCAGAAGGCTTATTTGCTATACTCAATCTTCCCGGAAAAACAGCCGGAGATGCTTTTCTTGATGCTGGAATTGACAAGATGTTTTTCACCGGCTCAGTTGCTGTTGGAAAGTATTTAATGAAGAAAGCCTCGGGAACTTTAACTCCCGTTAGTTTAGAACTTGGCGGCAACGATGCGATGATTGTTTGCGAAGATGCAGACCCTTACCGGGCTGCAATGGGAGCCTTGTGGGCTGGCTTTCAAAATGCCGGACAGTCTTGCGGAGGAGTGGAAAGAATTTATGTCCACGAAAAAATTTATGATAAGTTTATGAATGTATTGAAGGAGAAAGTTGAAAATCTTCGTGTGAACAATGGATTCGATTTCTATTCCGACATGGGCTGTATGACAACACAACAGCAAGTAGAGCTTGTCAATCTTCATGTTAAGGATGCTCTGGATCGCGGGGCAAAGATTTATGCGCAATCGAAAATCCCTATTGAAACTAAATCCAAGAATTATTTGCCGGCGTTGGTTCTAACTGATGTAAACCATGAAATGCTGGTAATGAAAGATGAAACTTTTGGTCCGGTTGTCGGTGTGATGAAATTCAGCCATTACGATGAAGCCGTTCGCTTGGCTAACGATTCTTATTTAGGCTTAACCGCCTCGGTATGGTCAAAGAGTAACCGTCGCGCTGAAAAAATTGCAAAGCAAATTAAAGCCGGCGCTATTACAATAAATGATCACTTAATGAGCCACGGATTAGCCGAAACACCTTGGGGCGGATTCAAACAATCGGGAATAGGGAGAACTCACGGCAAACTTGGCTTCGATGAGATGACTCAACCGATGGTTATTGTTAAAGATATTCTTCCTTTTGTAAAGAAAGACTTATGGTGGCATCCGTTCAACAAAAAGTTGTTTGATGGTCTAAAAGGGCTTTTAGATTTATTGTACAACAAGAATTTCGGTAAGAAAGTAAGTGGAGTTTTTAATTTGTTGAAAGTTGTGCCTAGAATATTTATCAAAGAGTAAAGTTACTTTTTCTTATTTCTCATTCTTTCGAACTGCTCTTTGAAACGTGCTATCATTTTTTTTGCCCAGATAAACTCAGTAGCGAGAATTGATAAACCGAGAGGAATTACAATAAACGCCGGTCCCGGCAGAACAATCATGAATAAGCCGATTACAACGATTGTTCCGCCAATTATTGCAATAAGAATTCGCTTAAGCTGCTTGAGTGACTTAATCATAGAGTTTTTTAATCCATAATATTCTTGAAAGTACTATTTGGTTCCCAAAATTAAACTCTTGGATCACCATTCAAATAATTACCGGTAACAAGTTTGAACGCATCGCTCGTTTTCTGTCCTGGAACCCCATCAACCAAAACATAGATGCCCGGAAATTGATTTAAGAACTGCTGCAATTGTTCGCCATACTCAACTCTCTTTGTAGAATAGTTCAAAAAGGGTTTGCGAGCCGGAAGATTTGGATCGCCTTCAAAAGTAATTATCCTTCTTTCAACTAATCTTCGCAAAATTACTGCGGCCCCAATCTGGCTTGAAACTGCTGTGTCACTCCATCTTCCATCTGCAACATATTTGCCGCTAGTATAATGATTTGAACCGCTCCACAAGTAAGGTGATAAAACTTCGGGATGGC
>DAIEQT010000443.1 GCA_027347545.1 Ignavibacteria bacterium
GATAGAGCAGCGTTCGTCTATAATTATAAAACCAATAACGTTTCTACAAACACAAACTAAGAGACATGAATCCAACACTGAACCTAAACACGCAGGGGTTTACTCAAAACTTGGGAAGTCTCGCGAGCAAACAGTTGTTAATGTCAACTGTGCTGTTTGAAAACATCCGTAAGTACATCTATGAAAATTGCGGAATATATTTTCAGGATAACAAAAAATATTTTTTGGAAAGCCGTTTACAAAGAAGAATGAATTTCCTGGGTCTCAAAACATTTGAAGAATACTTTGATCTTTTGAAGTTTGGAATAAGCGGAGCAGCCGAAAAAAAATATTTTTACGAAGCAATTACAATCAACGAAACGTTTTTCTTCCGTAATCAGCCTCAACTGGATGCACTTGCTTCTCAAATATTGCCGGAAATTATTGCCGTAAAACAAGCAACAGGAAAAAATAAAATTAGGATTTGGAGCGCGGCCAGTTCATCCGTCGAAGAAGCTTATTCAATCTCAATGATTTTTCAAGATTTGATTAAACCGCGTTACCCCAATTTTGATCTGGAAGTTGTAGGAACCGATATTAATACGGCAGTAGTTGAAACCGCAAACAATGGAATATACCGGGACTATTCAATCCGTAACACGCCGCCATACTATCTGAAAAAATATTTTAAGCCCGGTCCTAATGGCTCTTTTGAAGTTATTCCGGAAATTAAAAAGATGGCTTCGTTCAAGATTTTAAATTTATATGATGATGCTGCGATGAAGACATTCTACAACTTTGACGTTGTGTTCTGTGCAAATGTGCTGATCTACTTTGATCAGGCAAGCAAAATCAAAGTAGTATCTAACCTTTATAATTCCCTAAATAAAGGTGGTTATTTATTTATTGGGTATTCCGAAACTCTTCACGGAATTTCAAAAGCATTTAGATTAGTAAGTTTTCCCAACACCGTTGGGTATAAGAAGGAGTAGTTTATGAAGAAAGTAATTCTTGTGGCTGATGATTCCCCGACAATCCGGAAATTTGTTTCCGTTGCGCTATCGGTTAAAGGGTACGAAATAATCTCTTGCTCGGATGGTATGGAAGCAATCGAAATTCTTCCGACACAGAAAGTTGATCTGGTTATTACAGACCTTAACATGCCAAATGTAGACGGATTTGAATTGATTACATCAATCAGAAATAATCATGAGTATAAAGAGGTGCCGATCATCGTCCTTTCTTCACTCGGTGCAACAGAAGATATTCAAAGAGGTCTGGAATGCGGAGCTAATTCTTACTTGGTCAAGCCGTTCGATCCTAAACGAGTAGCTTACGAAGTCTCAAAATATTTAAACTAGAGGTAAATACATGGCACTTAAATTTTTGGTTGTAGATGATTCGGTTACAATGCGAAGAATTGTTCTTAACTCTCTAAAGCAGATTGGACACGAAGCCTTTGTAGAAGCAGGCGACGGAAGAGAAGCCCTTACTAAACTGCAAGCAGATGATTCAATAAATTTCATTATCACCGATTGGAATATGCCTGACCTAACCGGGCTGGATTTAGTAAAAGCAGTGCGCGCTAATCCCAAATATGAAACGTTACCAATCTTAATGGTAACCACACGCGGAATGAAAGAAGACATAGTTGAAGCTCTTCAAGCTAAGGTTAACAATTATATTGTTAAGCCGTTTACACCACAAGTGCTTAGAGAGAAAATTGAACAAATTATTGCAACTTCCGTTGCGTAGGTGCTAACATGGATCAAGTACAAAATATGCAAAGCCTGTTCGACAAATTAAGCGACGTGAATTCTTTTTTTGCTTATGGGCAAAAACTAATTCCCACTATAGAAAAAATTGTTGATTTCATGAAAGCTACCATTCCGCTTCTTGAGAATGTAAATCAATCAATTTTGGACAGCACGAATAAACTTCCGAAAGCAGCAGTGCAAATAAATAGTGTAACAAATGCAACTGAAGTTGCGGTAACTGAAATTCTTGACGTTGTTGACGGCGCTTCAAGTGATTTAGTTACTATCATTACTAAACTTGAATCTCTTAGAGCAAGATTGGACATTCAGAAAAATGCTATTAGGCGTTTAACTGAAAAATACCCTGATGATCCTGATGTAAAAGAATTAGTTACAAACGGCTTAGCTCCTGAAGTTATTCGCGAAGATTATACAGCCGTAATCAATCTTGCAGATAAAATTCAAATTGGTTTAATGAATATCACAATTTCTTTGCAAGTTCAGGATATAACAGCGCAACAACTGGCTTCGGCAAATCATTTAATGAATTCAATCCAAACAAAGCTTTCTTCGCTTCTGTACGATATTGGTCCTAAAGAAGAAAAGACTGTTGACCCAAATATTAGAATTGACCTACCTAACGACTTAGCATTCAATCCGGATGCAAAATACGATAGAGATCATAACTCTCAAATACTTGCAGATTCTCTCGTTGCCGATACTCAAAGTCAACCATCACAAAAAGAAATAGACGAGCTATTTTCAAAAAAATGAGTGAGTTAGCTAAAAACCCGACTCTCATCGATCCGGAAATGAAAGAGATTGTTGAGAGCTTTATTGTTGAGACCAAGGAGATTCTGGAAAGACTTGATGTTGATCTTCTTGAACTGGAAAAAAAGCCTGATGACAAAGAACTGCTAAATCAAATTTTCCGTTCCTTCCATACAATTAAAGGAACCTCGGGCTTTCTTGGCTTAGAAGCTTTGCCGGAAGTAACTCACAAGTGCGAAGATATTCTCAATAAGCTGCGCAAAGGTGAAGCAGTTCTTTCTGAAGCTCTAATGGATGGAATTATTCTTGCGTTCGATACGATAAAAGAACTTCTTAATAAAATTGAAACCGAACAGAACGAAAATGTTGCTATAGAAAATGTTTGCCTTATTCTCGAAGGTCTTTTAAGAGATATAGAAAGCGAGAAGACTGAGGAAGTTATACATGTTAAGCCGGAAGTATCGCAAGAAGCGCTGGCAAAATTTGAAGAATTAGAAGCCCAAGCCGTTGCCAAAGAAGCAGTAATAGAAACAGTTAAAGAAATTGCTCAACCGGAAAAGCCGAAGCAAGAAGAAAGAAAAGTTGAAGCAATAGAAAAAGCCGCCGCCGCACCAGTAAAAGAGAATACTATTAGAGTTGATGTTGACAGATTGGATTCTCTGCTGGATATAGTTTCGGAAATGGTTTTGGGACGTAACCGTTTAGCACAGGTTACTACTCATTTCTCTGTTGAAAATGAAGGCAATAGATACACCCGCGATTTTGGTGAAGTAACTAAGCAAATTGATTTGATGAAAACTGAATTGCAATTAGTAGCAATGAAGCTCCGCATGATTAAGATTGCGAAAATTTTTAACCGCTACCCAAGATTAGTTCGCGATCTTACAAGAGACTTAAGCAAAGACGTTGAACTTGTTATCAAAGGTGAAGAAACCGAAGTAGATAAAAACTTAATCGAAGAAATTAACGATCCTCTGGTTCACCTTATCCGTAATTCTGTAGATCATGGAGTTGAAAAACCGGAAGTAAGAATTGCAGCCGGAAAAAACCCGAAGGGAACAGTAATCCTTGCCGCAGAACAGCTTGGTAATAATATTGTAATCACCATTGAAGATGACGGTAAGGGGTTAGATATAGAAGCTTTAAAAGAGAAAGCTGTTAACAAAGGATTAATAACCAAAGAGAAAGCCAAAGAGTTAACACGCCAGGAAGCAATCAACCTAATTTTCTTGCCGGGCTTTTCTACAGCAGAAAAAGTATCCAACGTTTCCGGACGAGGTGTGGGAATGGATGTTGTTAAAACAAACGTTTCCAAATTACGCGGTATAATTAATATTGAATCGGAACTGGGCAAAGGAACTAAGATTATTATTAAGTTGCCTCTTACTTTAGCTATCATTTCCGGAATGATTGTAAAAGCGTACAATGAAACTATTGTAATTCCTCTTGGCTCGGTTATAGAAGTTATTAGAGTTAACGCAGAACAGATTTATTCCATCAAAGGAAAAGAAGTGATACAAGTGAGAGATTCTATTCTTCCTCTTGTTTCGCTTAAGGAATTGTTGAAAGGAAAATTGAACGGACAGAAAGCAGAGAGAAACAACTGGCAATATGTTGTTGAAGTTGGCATAGCAGAAAAACGTTACGGAATTAAAGTTGATGACCTTGTTGGACAGCAGGAAGTTGTTATCAAATCTCTCGGCAGCTATCTCGGCAAGATAGATGGAATAGCCGGCTCAACAATTATGGGCGATGGAACAGTTGTTATGATTTTGGATATTCACGAACTATTTAATAAGCTGGAAGCAAACGCTTGAGAGACAAAGTTTCAGTGCTGATTATTGATGATTCCGCTTTCATGCGGAAGTCGCTCACAATAATGCTGGAAAGCGATCCGGGCATTGCAGTTGTTGGCACTGCACGCAACGGACAAGAGGGAGTTGAGTTAGCCAACAAGCTTAAGCCCGATGTAATTACACTCGATGTTGAAATGCCTGTTATGGATGGACTTACAGCACTGAAGCTCATTATGGCGCAATGCCCAACTTCTGTTTTGATGATAAGCTCTGTAACTACGGAAGGAGCGCAGGCTACATTAAAAGCTCTAGAAATTGGCGCAGTTGATTTTATTCCAAAAGAAATGTCTTACGTTAGCGTTAACATCTCCAAAATAAAAGAAGATTTAATTACCAAAGTAAAAGAAATTGCGCGCACAAAACTTCTTAAAGCCCGTCTTGATAGAATAAAGGCAATATCCCCAACACCGTCTGTTCGGCCAAGAGTAACCGGATTCTTAAAAGATTTACCTCGTGCCGGATATAGAGCTATTGCGCTTGGAATTTCAACCGGCGGACCGTTCACGCTTCAAAAAATTCTTCCGTTGATTTCCGAAAAAGTACAGGTGCCTATTTTTATTGTTCAGCATATGCCTCCTAAGTTTACTAAGTCTTTAGCGGAAAGATTAAACGGCAATTGTAAGTTGGAAGTAAAAGAAGCAGAACATGGTGAACCGGTGAAAAATGGATTCATCTATATTGCGCCGGGCGGATTTCATATGAAGCTGCGGGGCTCATCGCTGGGTTCAGCTGCAATTGAAATTTCAC
>DAIEQT010000453.1 GCA_027347545.1 Ignavibacteria bacterium
GAAATAACTCATCGGAAAGTTATATTGGATAAAGAATGGTATCTCTAAATAATTGTGTCTTTGAACAAATTTATGATTTGGTACCAAATACCCGCTTATGGTTTTCCCTTCAGCCCCGTATTCTGTTCCCCTCATCGAATATATTAGCTCGGAGTGAAGGAAAAGAGAATTGCTGAGTTTGTATTCTATCAAAAGCCCGGCGTTGATTCCTGTTTTGTAAGAAAAATCATAACCTTTCAAATCACTCTTATAATCAAGCTTGGATAGGTTGAAGCCACTCTTGATCCCAATACTTGTAAATTGTGAATAAATATTTGACGATATAGAAAGAATAAATAGAAGTGTTAAAGCAAATCTGAATTTAGGTTTCATAAAAGCCCCCTATTATTTTGAGTACATGCTATTTAGTATCAAACACTCTTCTCAAATCGAAAATAGAAATTCCATAAGCTACGGCAACATTTAAGGATTGCTTTGTTCCGAATTGTGGAATTTCGAGCGAGAAATCGCAGAGGTCTAACAGCTCTTGTGCAACGCCGGTAATCTCGTTTCCAATTATTAGCGCAATGGGAAAATTCTCTTGAGTGAAATTATAATGAGGTAAACTGTCTTCGGTTAATTCCAAAGCTCCAATTTTTACACCTTGAGATTTCAATTTGAGTATTACTTCTTTTGCTTCCTTAACATATTCCCATGCAATACTTTTCTCTGCGCCAAGCGCGGTTTTTAGAACTTCTTTTTTGAGTGGCGAAGGAGTATAGCCGCAAAGAAAAAGTTTTTCAATCATAGCACCATCTGAAGTACGGAAGATTGAGCCAACATTATAACTGCTTCGGATGCTGTCAAGAATTACATATACGGGAAGTTTCTTTACTTGGTCAAGTTTTTCTAAAGTATTTCTGTTACGGGAAATTTCTTCGTGGGTAAGTTTACGCATAGCTAATTTGCTTTGTATGTTAAACGCAATCCGGTTATTCCGATTACAATTAAGAAGACGAAAAACACTCTAATTAAATCGCGCGGTTCGTTAAAATATATCATTCCATAAATTGCTGTGCCAACTGCGCCAATCCCGGTCCAAACCGCATACGCTGTTCCAATAGGAAGCGTTTTAACGCCGAGAGATAAAAACACATAGCTCAGAATCATAGTGATAACAGTAAATATTGAAGCGCGGAGTTGTGTGAAGCCTTCGGAGTATTTTAAGCCAACTGCCCAGCTAATTTCAAAAATGGATGCAATGAGAACATAAAACCAACTCATTTAAAACCTTGTCCGGCTATGTTGAGGTATTTTTCAAGCGGTTGAGTATTGATGTAAAAATTTACCTTTTTCAAATCTGTAAACTGTTTAGCTGTTTCATAAAGCTGTTCGCGTATGCGGGGGACATCGCAGATTCCGTTTATTGTTAATTCACCGTTTAGATAAACATCGCCAACTCCGCCGGCAATTGTAACTTGAAACAGCATCAGCTGAAACCCCTTAACATAATTTCTTAGTTCGTCTGTGTCTGATGATGCAAGCAGCTCCGTAATTGCCGATTCAAGCGGAGATTTTTCCACCTTAAGAGATTTGGTAACCTCCACAAGCTTATCGTTGCATCCTATAATTTTGCCTTGCAGATTAGATTCTGCTACTGCTACGAAGTAAATTTTAATTTCTTGCTCGGCAGAGCTTTCTTTCTTACTTGAACACGCAGATAAAACAATTACTACGGCTACAAGCAAAACTAATAAGCTAATTATCTTCATAGCGGCACTGGTTTATTTCTACCCGTAAGATAGTAAGTTACTTTCACTTCTTCACTTTGAAATAAACGGTATCGGCAATCATAGATCCAAAAACACCTATTGCGTCCCCCTGAATGTTAATTTTTGGCTCATGGAAATTTCCATCAAACTCTTGCACACTTCTGTAAGTAAGATTGTAAAGCCGGAAGTTTTCATCTGCGGCATAGACTATCATTCTATAGCGGCTGTAGAACCAAATGGAAATCCAGTTAATATCGAAATCAACCGTTAAAGCAGCCGGATTTACATTTTGTATCTGGCGCTGTTGATATTTGTAACGCTCGAGATTCTTAATTACATCTTCTTTTTTAACCTCAACGTAAGAATTATTGTAAATAAAGGTTGAATCGCTTGCATCCAATGCAACGAGGGAAATAGGATAATAATTTGTTTCCGGAGAGAGGTTTAGCTTTAGAGAAAGTTCTTTTACTTTTCCGTCGGAGTCAGTTTCGCGGTATTGGATTTCTCCGCTTACAGTTTCAGCATCAATAATCGAGAAACCTTTTTTAGGAGTTCTAGTAACTGATGTTGCCGTCAGTGTTGTGTTTTCAACTTGTGCCGAAATAGAAAGCTTATAGCTTTTGTCGTAATCAACCAGCCAATCGCTGCCTTTGTATTCGTAAGATAATTTTGTGGAGTTGTAAGTAAGCTTATAACTTTTCCCGCTTGAGAGATCAGTTATACTAAGATCTGCATCAGAAATAAAAAGTGTCTTCGGATTTGGTTGCGTGTTAATAGGAATATTCTTTGTAACGCTGATTCCGGAAACCTTTTGTCCCGGGTAGATAATTGCATTTAGCACAATCTTCGGTTCATAAGTTTTATCGAGTTCTACAACGCTCTCTCCACAAGAAAACAGAAAGCCTAGAGAAAAAATAAGAGTAAGTCTTTTAAAGTGTCTCATCCACAGCCTCAAAATTTTACAGTTACGCCAATGCTCGGCAATATTGGAAACATGTTCTGGTATTCAACGCCCTGCTTTATAATATTGTTCTGAACTTCATATTTGTATTGAATGAACCAAACATTTTTTCTGTTGAACATGTTGAACACTTGCAAGTAAGGGGAAAGCGTCCAGCCGTCATATTGAATATCATAGGTCAAACTGAAATCTAAGCGCGAGTAGTAAGGAAGATTGAATGTGTTGATTTCAGAGGGATAAAGAGCGATTGAACCTTTATTAATTTCCCAATCCGGCATCTGATTCATCAAGTAAGCTGAACCGGGAAGTGTAATAGGCTGGCCTGAGAAGAACGTAAAGTTTAGTCCAAGTGTCCAGTGATTATCCTGATGAATAAGATTTTCACCTCGAAGCTCGCGCATAAAATTGTTGAGATCAATATTAGCAATAACATTAACAGTGTGGGTTCTATCGTGGCGCGGCTCGAATGAACCGCCTTGATTAATTCCATCGAGTGTAAAAAGAGTTTTTGAATAAGCGTATGAAATCCAGCCGGAAATCGCTCCAGCTTCTTTTCTGAGCAAGAACTCAACGCCGAAGGAATTTCCATCGCCGCGGTTAAATAATCCTTTCTGATTTTTATAAACCGGCAGATTATTGGAAGAATAAGATTCCGGCGTAACATCAGCAATAAATGTTTGATTGTAGGAATAAACGTCTTTGTATGTTTTGTAATATGCCTCAACTTCAAGCTCGAGCTTTTCACCCAGAGCTCTTTCGTAGCCAAGAATAAAGTGGTTAGAACTTGAGCCGGAAACATTCTCATCAGCTGTTGTCCAAATGCTGATAAAAAATAGCCGCGGAATTCTATTAGCGTATTGATGAAACATTCCTGATGAGAATTTTAGATTAGCCTGCTCGCTTAATCTATATTTAATTGTAAGACGAGGATCCAGATTTGTAAATATTTTTTCTGCTTTAAAGTAA
>DAIEQT010000458.1 GCA_027347545.1 Ignavibacteria bacterium
ACAAGAACAAAGCAAAACAACTTCATTTTTAGATTTTGCCGCTACTCTGTTTGACAAACGACAAACGCATTCATGCACTTTGTCGCTGAAGACAGAAGCAATAGATTATTTAAAGGAACTTATAGATTTCCTATTCCCGCATTTTTCTAACAAAATCTATTATTCGCAGGAAGATGTTCTGGCAAAGCTTCAACTCTTAGAGAGAAATTTGATAAGTCTTCTAAAAAATCTTAACTCACATTTCTCTGAAGACGCAACTTTGATTGCCAAAAAATTTACTCTTCAAATACCGGTGATTCATGATAAACTATGGGCGGATGCGGAATCTATTTATCAAGGTGATCCTGCGGCAGAAAGTGTGGATGAAGTAATACTTGCCTACCCGGGATTTATGGCTATCTGCATCTATAGAATTGCTCACGAACTATATAAACTCAACCTACCAATCATTCCAAGAATACTAACAGAGCATGCGCACGAAAAAACGGGAATAGATATTCACCCCGGCGCTAAAATAGGTTCTCCGTTTTTCATTGACCACGGAACCGGAATAGTTATAGGCGAGACAACCGAGATTGGCAAAAACGTCAAGATATATCAAGGCGTTACACTTGGCGCATTAAGCGTTGATAAATCTCTTTCTCAAACAAAACGCCATCCAACAATTCAGGATGATGTGATTATCTATTCTCAAGCCGTCATTCTTGGCGGAAATACTGTGATTGGTGAAAAAAGCATCATTGGCGGAAATGCATGGATAACTCAAAGCATTCCGGCAAATTCTATTGTTTATAATAAAAGTGAAGTGCGTGTTAGAACTAATCAGGATTTTGAAAACACTATTGATTTCATAATTTAAAGGAAAAATAAAATGAAAGCGTTTAATATACTTGAGACAATCGGCAACACACCACATGTCAAAATCAATAACCTTTTTGGAAATAAAAATGAAGTCTGGATGAAGCTCGAAAAAACAAATCCCGGCGGAAGCATTAAAGATAGAATTGCTATAGCGATGATTGAATATGCTGAAAAAAAAGGAATTCTTAAACCAGATAGTATAATTGTAGAACCGACATCCGGCAATACAGGAATTGGTTTGGCAATGGTTGCCGCAGTTAAGAAATATGAATTAATTCTTGTTATGCCAGAATCAATGTCGCTCGAAAGAAGAAAAATAATGACCGCTTACGGTGCTAAGTTGGAATTGACTCCGCGCGAACTTGGTATGAAAGGCGCAATTGCTAAAGCAAACGAGTACGCCGCTAATAATCCAAATGTTTGGATTCCCCAGCAATTTGAGAATGAAGCCAATGTCGAAATTCACATACGAACAACCGCACAAGAAATCTTAAATGATTTCCCCGATGGTTTTGATTATTTAATAACAGGCGTTGGTACAGGAGGACACATAACAGGCGTATCAAAAATTTTGAAGGCAAAATTTCCAAAACTAAAAGTAATTGCAGTAGAACCTTCCGCATCTCCTGTACTTTCGGGCGGGCAACCGGGACCACACCCTTTACAAGGTCTTGGCGCGGGATTCATTCCAAAGATTCTTGACACATCTTTGTTAGATGAGGTAATAACTATTACGAAAGAAGAAGCGTACGAGTTTACACAGAGAGCAGCAAAAGAAGAAGCTTTGTTTGTCGGAATTTCATCCGGAGCCGCACTGGCGGCGGTTTCAAAAAAGTTGAGTGAGCCCATCAACGGGAAAAAAATTCTTACATTCAATTACGATACAGGCGAA
>DAIEQT010000481.1 GCA_027347545.1 Ignavibacteria bacterium
ATTAATATTATTGCAAAATTAGTTTATCCATTTGTATAGCTTTAGTACATTTTTTAAGCGCTTCTTTTACAGAAATTTTCTGTCGTAAGGCACTGTTAAAATAATAAGACATAATTTTAGAAAACCTTGTGTATTCTTCGTGTGCCGGTCTGTGCACACCGTGACTCAAAACTCCACGCATGTTAGTCAACTCTTTGTATTTATTCTGATAGTATGGGTCCTCGTAAATTTTCTTAACAACCGGATAATAACCGCTTTCTTTATAAAACATTTCTTGAGATTCATCGCTGAGCAGAAATTTTACAAAATCAATTACCTCTTTTTTCTTATCGCTAAACTTAGAGATCATCATATGCCAGCCGCCAATTACAGTTGCCGGATTTGCGTTTGCAAAATATGGGATTTGCGCTTTTATAAGTTTTTTTTCTTTTAACGGATCAACCGGAAATTCCATAAAATCTTTATCGTAACTCTGCCATCCACGAATAAATAAACCATTTTGATCTATGTAATATTTATAGCTTGGTACTTCTGTGAATGTAGTTACAATTGAAGGAGTAAGTCTGTGTTTGTTCACCAAATCAACCAGCAGCTGAAGCGCTCTTTGCGATTGTGGTGTATCTAAATTAAATCCATTCTCTAAAAAGTAATTTGGATTAAGCCCAAGAACTAAATCCATATAACTGCAAATTAATCCTTCATAGTCTGCGGCCGGAAAAATATAAAATGGATTTTTTAATTTTAAGTCGGTACCAATCCGTACAAACTCTTCCCAAGTAATTCCTCTTTGAATCTTTTCTAGAATCTCCGGACCGTTCTTAAGATTCTTTAGTAAATCTTCCCTGTAATACATAACACCTTGCACAAAATCCAAGGGAAGAGCAACAAGTTCTCCTTTGTAATAACAAGATTTAAGCGGCGCTTCAAGTATTCTATTCTTTTCAATATCTGTTAAATATTGATCGAGCGGCTCACACCATTTGGCAAAACGTTGAACCCAGATTACATCAACAGCGAATAAATCAATTCCATCACCAGTGCCGCGGAGAGACCTTGCAAGTATTTCCTTTCGTTCGTTTGTACTAAAATCAAAGTTTGGAAAATCAATCGGAACTACTTCAACCTTTCCTTTCATTTTCTGGTTATACCGATCAATCAATATTTTATGTGCCGCTGTAACCCGGTCTGCAAAATATATTTTGATCACTCCGGTATCTGAATGATGCTGCGTAAGAATAAATACAATGATGTACGCGGCAATCAAAAACATTACAAGCACAATTCCCCATTTAGTATTTCTGGAAATCATAATTGCTTCCGTTGATTCAAGTTACTTGAACAAAACTTTGTATTAAATATTTTCTAATTAGTTCTTTGTACTTAAAACTGTATCATAATATTCATGTATTGGAGCAAGATTCTTCTTCACCTTTAACTTGGAAAGCATTGTAGAAGTTAATTGTGGAATCACTTCTCTTTTCTTCTCCTCTAGCGCCATTTTTTCTATTGTACTCTTTATAGATTCATACGAAGCACCGCTCTTTTCAATCTTCTTTTGGTAATATGCCTTCAAATCATTCTCTGTCAATTCAACTTTCCGGACTTCTCTCTTCCTAAACTCGGATGCAAAAAGCATATCCGAAAAAAGATTTGATTTCACATTTACATAATCAGTTTTAGCTAGCCCGAGTTTATCGGCTTCTTTAGTGATAAGATAATCTCTTAGTGCGTAATCAATTGTTGCTTTTGTGCTGGTATAAATTACTTCGTAAGGCACATAGTTAATGTAGCTTAACAAATCCCCAATTGTAAAATTGCTTCCATTAACTTTTGCCAGTACGCGGGTTCTCTCATCCCAAAGATTTGTCTTTATGCTTTTTATTTCACTATCGGTAAGTTGAATATCAGACATGGGATTGAATTGCGTTGGCTTTCGTTTGAATTTTTCATTCAATTGATTGTAAACAAAACGAAACACTTCAGGGTAAATTTCAATCTTCGCACTCTTGGCCAGCTTATTTATGTACTCTGCTGCCCGCTCATCTCCAATTTTGTATTGCAAAATAGTTCTCGCCTTTCTTCTATGAAGTTCATATTCGCTCCGCGTGATCATAGGTTTCTTTTTGTAATCTGTAACTTTAATAATATGATAACCAAAGCCGGATTTAACCGGTTTAGAATAAACACCCGGCTTCAATTTGTAAGCAACCATTGATAATTCATAATCAAGCTGATCCCAATAAACCCAGCCTAAGTCGCCACCGTTTCGCGAGAGTAAGGAATCCTTGAAAACATTTTTGGCTAGAGAATCCCAAGAAGTTCCTCTTTCAAGAAGAGAATAAATGCTGTCTGCTTTTACTTTTGTAGGAACAAATAAATGGCTGATCTTTCTCTCTTCTTGCAAGAACGAATAAGCTTCTTCGATCTCTTTTTCTGAAATAGAAATCTTCGATTTAATCTGTTTATCGAAATGCGCTTCTCTTAAAACCTTTTTCCGGTAGGAATCTATTTTTGAAGTAATCAGCTCATCTTTTTCCAAACCCAATTTCTTTGCTTCGGCTGCAAACAATTTATTTTGAATCATTTCATCAAGAAAATCTTCTCGCAATTTTCGTGAATCGTGGATTTTTGGTTTCTTGATCAAATCCAAATAGGCAATCTTAAACTCATCAAGAGTTATTCTAAATTTTCCAAACACGGCTACAACCGGATTTTTTACTTGGAATACCGCCGCATTGAAAGAAATATAACAGACTAAAATCAAAGCAAGAAATATGATCTGTTTAATTTTTACCATAGTTATTCAAAAGTGATTTTCGGAAATATATTCAATTCCTAATAATTCGCGTTACCAGCTTTTACAATGTCGAAAATAGATGTGCCCTTCTTAAAAGGGCACATCAACTCAAGCCTATACAAACACAGCCATTATTTAATTACAAGCATTCTACCAACATGCTCCCCAATGCCCGGTGCTTCAATGTGGTAGATATAAATTCCGTAAGAAATATCCATGTTGTCGGATGACATCAAATCCCACGGTTCTGAGCCGTCCGACATCATCGAATCATGATCGAGCGTTCTAACAAGCGAACCATCTACAGCGTAAATTCTAATTGTACACTTTTGAGGAAGATTAATGAACTGCACTAATCTTGGTCCTCTGCCGTTGGAATAAGGATTTTGCGGTTCCCATAAAGCTGTTGCGGCATATGGATTAGGCACAACCTTGATTCTTGATAACTGAACTTTTGCGGTTTCTTGATTGATCTTTTGACCTTGTACCTTGAACTTGTAAACTGTATTTCCATTAAATGGAAAGTCCGGATAGCATTTCAATGTATCGCCTTCACCTAAAAATCTATTGTACTTTGCGTAGAATGTACTGTCTTCAACAGAATTATTTAGCAATTGATAAGTAACCGCAGTCGTACCGTCATTCATTTTTTCGTAGAGTATGATGTTATCTTTTGCAGAATAAAATCCTTTTGGTGCAGCAACTTTTAATGTCTTTGTATTATCAACAAATGCAAATCTCAATTTTTGTCCGGATTGTAAATCGAACACTTTAAAGTTTACCGGCACTTTAGGAATTGGAACAGAGCCGGCACCGGTTTTAATCTTGATTGAAATCTGATCCGACGTATCTACAATGGTATTGTAAAATACTACCTTATATTGTCTTGGGTAAGAAAGCCCGCCAACAAATGTTGGATTGCTGAACAAGCTGAACAAAACATTATACGTCTTGGCCGTATCAATGTTTTTACTCCACTGAATTCCATTTTTAATTCCCCTCTGGGTTGAGTTTATCAATCCGGGTAGTGGATTTTTCACATAGATAGACATTCCATTTATTACAGAAGTAAAAGTTGT
>DAIEQT010000522.1 GCA_027347545.1 Ignavibacteria bacterium
AAACACCGTGAGGCGTAAATGTTTAAGCGGCAATCATTAAAGAAAAATTTGTTTGGCTTGCTTCTCGGAGTTTTATGTTTCGCTGCGATTGTTCTCTTTGCAGATTTGGGAGCCGAATACCAAAACGCAAAATTAGTTGCCGCAGTTACTGCACTAATGGGCGTATGGTGGATTACCGAAGCTATTCCGTTAGCAGCTACTTCTTTTGTTCCTCTTATACTTTTCCCTTTACTCGGAATTGATTCCGGTGCAAAAACCGCTCAAGCTTATATGAACTCTACCATATTCTTATTCCTTGGGGGAATGATAATAGCAGTAGCTATAGAGAAGTGGAATTTGCACAAGCGAATTGCGCTGAATGTGATTTCAGTATTCGGAACAACACCTTCCCGCATAGTTCTTGGATTTATGATTGCAACTGCATTCATTTCTATGTGGATCAATAATACATCTACAACATTGATGATATTACCGATTGGCTTGGCTGTATTATTAAAAGTAGAAGAATCATTTGGAAAACAAAAAGCCGAAGCTTTTGCTAAAACTATAATGCTTGGAATTGCCTACGCTAGTTCTATTGGTGGAATATCAACATTAATTGGCACGGCGCCGAACATGGTGTTTCAGAGAGTGTATAAAATATCATTTCCAAACACTGCCGAAATTAACTTTGGCGAATGGATGAAATATGCTATACCTATTGCAATTGTTATGTTAATCTTCACTTGGTTCTTGTTAACAAAAGTTCTTTTCAAAGTCTCTGATAAATTTGAGATAGACAAAAATATTATTCATGATGAGAAAAAGCGTCTGGGTAAAATTTCTTTTGAAGAAAAAACCATATCTCTTCTTTTCTTTGTCACATGTTTGTTCTGGATTTTCCGGGTAGATCTAAATTTGGAATGGATTGTCATTCCAGGTTGGTCAAATCTCTTTCCCAAATTCGATTTCATTGATGACGGAACCATAGCCATAACAATGGCAACTTTATTGTTTATTCTTCCTTCAAAAAACGGGAATGAGGAAAATTCTTTCTTGCTGAATCATGCTTCGCTAAAAAAAATTCCGTGGGACATAATTATTCTTTTCGGTGGCGGGTTTGCTATTGCGGATGGGTTTGTTTCAAGTGGACTTTCAAAACTTATCGGAGAAAAGCTTGCTGCTATTTCCGGAGTAAACATTGTAGCACTCATAGCAATAGTTTGTTTTGCTGTTACAGCGCTTTCCGAAATAGCATCCAACACAGCAACTGCACAAATAATTTTGCCTATACTTGCTTCAATCAGTGTACAAATGAACATTAACCCAATTGTGTTAATGATTCCCGCTACAATTGCCGCTTCATTCGGATTTATGTTACCAGTGGGAACTCCCCCCAACGCAATTGTGTTTGGTAGTGAAAGACTGCATGTTATAGACATGGTTAAAAGCGGCATATTGATTGATTTAATCAGCGTACTGGTAATTACATTTTTTGCGTGGTTTTTCTTTCTATAATCTGCATCTTTTTTTTACGGAAAGCATCTCACCAAACAAAAACGGAGAAGATATGGCGTACTATAATTCTAAAATTGTTAATTATTCTTTTGAAGATACAATTGTAAAAGTCACTGAAGAATTGAAAAAAGAGGGTTTTGGCATTCTGACCGAAATTGATGTTAAAGACACTCTCAAGAAGAAACTCGATGTTGATTTCCGCCGCTACAAAATTTTGGGCGCTTGTAATCCGCCATTTGCATACAAAGCTTTACAGACTGAAGAAAATTTAGGTGTTCTACTTCCATGCAATATTGTTGTACAAGAAAAGGAAGATAGCACAGTTCAAGTGAGTGCTATTAATCCAATGGAGTCTATGCAAGCAGTTCAGAATGAATCTTTGGGAGAAGTTGCTGCTGAAGTTTCTACGAGATTGAAAAAGGTTTTAGAAAATCTGTGAAGATAGCGCCTGAGTACCTTAGTTCCTAAGTGCCTGAGAAAAGATTAAGCTTTTAGTTTGCGAATTAATGAAGAGAGCATAGCTTCAATTTCTCTTGTTAAAGAAAAAACTTTATCAAATTCTTCATCGGAAATGAATTCTAAATTCTTTGCTATCTCAAGTTGTGTTTGAAGTTCGAAAAGAGAACCAATAGCAATTTGTAAGAAATGCTTAAACTCGTTTTTAGAATTTCTGCCGAATCCTTCTGCTATATTACTTGGAACGGAAACGGCAGATCTTCTAATCTGATTTGTAAGACCGTAAATCTCTTCTTTCGGAAATTTTTTTGTTACTGAATAAATCGTAGTCACAAATTCAACTGCTTTTTGCCAGACAATTAATTCTTTATACGTTTTCATCTTAGCTCTTATCTTTTACTCAGTTTCTTAGGCACTCAGTCACTTAGGAACTTAGTTACTCTTCGTTAATAGTTACTTCCACCATTATATCGCCCTGCTCGATTGAATCAACTACATCCAAACCATTCATTACTTTTCCGAAAACTGTGTGCTTGCCGTTTAAGTGTGGCTGCGGAGAATGTGTGATGAAAAACTGGCTTCCGTTTGTTCCGGGTCCGGCATTAGCCATAGACATAACTCCACGCTCGTGTCTAAGCGGATTGTTCTTAAACTCATCTTCAAATTTATAACCTGGACCGCCGCGACCTGTGCCGGTTGGGTCTCCGCCTTGAATAACAAAATCTTCAATCACGCGATGGAAAGAAACACCATCGTAAAATCCTTCTTTAGCAAGAAAGACAAAATTGTTTACCGTAATAGGTGCATGTTCCGGATAAAGTTTCATCTCTATCATGCCCTTGCTTGTATTTATCATAGCCGTGTAGCTTTTCTTAACATCAATTTGCATTGCCGGCTTTGTATTCCATTGTTTTGCTGCCATATGTTCTCCTTTAAGAAAGTGCTTAAGTTTCTGAGTAGCTAAGTGCCAGAGTACCTTAGTGCCTTAGATTATAGAATTATTTTCACAGCAAAATTAATAATTAAATTCTACACTGACATTAAGTGACTGAGGTCATTTTTTTGCTTTAAAATTCAATACCGGCAGTTAAATGCCATTTTAAATCTTTTTGATTTTGAAATGCTGAACCAAATCCATGATAGTGATAGTAGTTTGAAATGTCAGACAAATATAAACCAACAAAGAAAAGGCTTTCTTGATAATAACGATAATAAAAAGCGATCCCGGGAAAAACAAACCAGCCTGGTCTTGTAGCCCAACCAGTATGGTCAGTTCCGCCTCTCCACCCCATTGTATAATGAAAGTTTACAGCAGCGGCAACTGAAAAATCATCGTTTAATTTTTTGCGAATCCCTAATTCGCCACCAATTCCGGGGAAATAACTGAATAAAATTATTTCTGGTTTTGCTTCAAGATAATAATCTTTCACGAGCCTGAACTTAATTGAATATCCTAAACTAAGTCCATCAAAAATTAAAACCTTGTTAGTTGGCTTTTTCGAAAACGAATAGTAATTAGTATTGATCGAAAAACCTTGAGAGTAGCCCCAGATTAATCTAAAAACCAAATTGCTAGTTGTTTCTAACAATGGTGGAAGCGATTCTAAATCAATGAGGTTATATGAACAAGAATTATCATCAAAATAATAATTCAATTGAAGTTCATATTCTTTTCCTTGCGATTCTAATGTTTGTGTGAATGAAAGGGAAGAATCGGTTTTTTGATAATGTGAAAGAGGTATAGGAGTTTCTTTACCTTCCTCGAATAGAAAGAACAACCGTTCTTTGTTCTTCTTTATTTCTGCGACGAAAAAGAGTTTTTGTTGGGTAAGACTTGATTCTAAATAGGCACAACTAAGATTCATTTTATTCCAGTGTGGAATTACTTTCAAAACTTCATCAGGCAATGTTGATTGTAATTTGATTTGTGCTGAAATAAAGGTCGAAACAACTAAAGACAGTATCACTAAAAAGTAGGCTTTCATTTTCCCTCCTAATCAATAAATGTAAGTGCCTTTGCTTTTGCTAAGGCACTTAGGAACTTTGGCACTAAGGAACTCGATTCCTCAGTAACTATCTCGTTAACTTCTTGTACTTCACTCTATGAGGAACATCTGCATCTTTACCAAGACGCTGGCGTCTGTTCTCCTGGTAGTCGGAAAAGTTTCCTTCAAACCAAACAACTTGACTGTCACCTTCGAACGAGAGAATGTGTGTACAAATCCTATCTAAGAACCAGCGGTCGTGGGAAATAACCACTGCACAACCGGCAAAGTTAAACAAACCTTCTTCCAGCGCACGCATTGTGTTTACATCAAGATCGTTTGTAGGCTCATCGAGCAAGATTACGTTTGCCGCTTGGCGCAAAGCAATTGCAAGATGAACACGGTTGCGTTCGCCGCCACTTAACACACCTACTTTTTTCTGCTGATCGCCGCCGGTAAAATTAAACTGTCCGCAGTAAGCGCGCGAGTTTTGCTCTCTATTGCCGAGCATAATAATATCATCTCCGCCGCTAATCATTTCCCAAACAGATTTATCGGGATCGAGCGTCTCTCTGCTTTGATCTACGTAAGCGAGTTTTACTGTGTCGCCAATTTTGAATGTGCCGGCATCGGGTGTTTCTTGTCCAACTATCATTCTGAACAAAGTTGTTTTACCGGCACCGTTTGGACCGATAACACCAACAATTCCGCCTGGAGGAAGTTTGAAACTTAGATTCTCAAAAAGAACTTTATCGCCGTACGATTTGGAAATTCCTTCCGCTTCAATTACGACATTGCCTAAACGTGGTCCCGGCGGAATGTAAAGCTCTAAATCTTTCTGGCGCTTCTCGCTCTCTTCTGCAAGCATTTCTTCGTAAGAAGTAATTCTCGCTTTGGATTTTGCCTGTCTTGCGCGAGGCGACATTTTAATCCATTCAAATTCGCGTGCTAAAG
>DAIEQT010000525.1 GCA_027347545.1 Ignavibacteria bacterium
ATACTGTTTGAATAATGTAAGAGCCCATACTAGCATTGATAAGTATGAAATTATTTCATTTATAGTCATAACACACTAGAAACAATTAGGTGGACAAGGTTGTGACTCTTCTAAAGTATTCATGTCTTTTGTAATTGAGAAGACTTTGAGCCTTCTTTCAAAGAAAATTTCTGTTCCGGCACCAAGATTTAACAGTTCGTTCACTTTGGATTTACTAACCATATAAAAAACATCGGAAGGGTTAATAACTTTTCCGGCCGGGTATAAAACCTTACGTCCGTCGCCTAAAATTACCAATTCTCCATTGTTAATACTAAACATCAAATAGTTTTCAGTCCTACCAAGTAACAAGTCCAGTTCACTACGGCTCATATTAACCGACTCGATAACATTATTGAAAAGTTTGTCTGCTTCGGCTTTATCAAATATAGTTCCTATGGCTTGAGTTTCCACGGATTTAGTTGCTGTGGTTTGAGTGCCGCTGGTGCAAGAGATAAGTATAACTATAAAAGAAAGCAGAATAATAATTCTTTTCATTTTATCTCCTATAAATTTTTATTGATGACACTCAAATATCGCATTTTGGAAGTACAGTTAATACTGTAAAAGCATAATAAAATTATTTTCTTTGAAGTTATTTTATCGCGGGTAAAGCGCAATAGATTTGACGTCTTATTTGAGGATGAAAAATGTATGCTATGAAGGTTTTCCTTTCTGTTTGGCTGCAAAGGATAATTCCATAGCATATTTAATCAGCTGTGGAAGAGTGTGAAGATTTAATTTGCTCATTATTGCCGAACGGATTGAATCAACAGTTCTCTTAGATTTATGAGTGAGATTGGCTATCTCTTGGCTTGTTTTCCCTTCTGCAATAAAGAGCAGTACATTTTTTTCAGTTGGAGTTAGTGTTGTTGACCGGGCTTCGGCAAAGCTACTGCTTGAAATCGTGGAATATTTAGTGATGATAGCTTTAATCTCGGTTTCCGATTTGCCGAGAAAATACTTATCACCATTATATACAGTCCGGATAGCGTGGACTAATTCATTCTTAATTATTTCTTTTGGTATTAGGCCCAATGCCTTAGCTTGATATATTTTATAAAAATCTTCTTCCGAATTATACATAGAGAGAAATAAAATTTTTGCAGACGTATCCCGCTTTAAGATTTCTTGCGCGGCTTCAATACCGTTTAGATTCGGCATTTCAATATCGCTTAAAACTACATCCGGCAGAAAAGTGAAATACTTGCTTACCAAACTATTGCCATCTTCTGCCTCTGCTACTACACAGATGTCATCGTATTTTTCTAATATATCAACTAACCCTTGTCTAAGAATAGTATGATCATCCGCTATTAAAAGTCGAATTTTCCCCATAGCTAATTACCTCTTTTGTAGAATTCTATAAATAATGTGGTTCCTTCTTGCGGGAATGAGTTTATTTTTATGTTACCGCCGAGATTTTCAATTCTCTCTTTCATGCTAAATAAACCGGTGCCATAGTTCTTAAATTCTTTAGAACTGTAGTACTCGTTCGGTATTCCAATTCCATTATCCGAAACTACTACATTGATTTTATCACAGTAATTTCCAATTTGGACTGAAAATTCAGTCGCTTTGGAATGTTTCATAATATTGTTCAAGGCTTCTTGTACAACTCTATAAATACATAAACCAATTTTGGGCTCGGTTACGACATCTTCGCCCAAAAAATCGAACGAACCGGCAATTTGTGAATTAACTGAAACAGTTTGAACTAAAGTTTGCATAGCCATTTTAAGTCGTTCATCTTTAAACTCAAGCGGTCGTAAGTTCTTCGAAATTTCTCTGATTTTATGATAAACAGAATCCACGTCCAATTCAATCTCAGAAGCGTTATGTTTCTCCATATTGGCAAGCTTCAGTTTTACAAGTATTAATAGTTGCCCTATATCATCATGTAGTTCTGACGACAATGTTTTTTTAAGCTGCTCGTTTTCGGAATCCAGTCTTTCCGCAAATGATTTTAGCCGGCTTTTGTATGTCTCAAGAGTGTATTCGTAGTTTTTGATTTGTGTAATATCATGCATATAAATATTTGTAAAACTGTTATCTAATTGAGGTCGGACTAGTACGGAATAAATTCTTTCATCAACTTTTTCTATTGAAGGCACTTCACCGAAGTTTGTTCGGTTCATTAAGTTGGGCAGAATTTCATCTATGTTTTTTTTCTCTTGTATTATGTCCGGAAAGATTTTCTTAAAAGCTTCATTGGTATGAATAATTAATCCTTGAGAATCAATTCTTATTAGTGGATCAGGATCCATCTCAGCAAAGAGAGCCATTAGCTCAGCCTTTTCCAGCAAGTGCTTCTGCTGTGCGGTAACAAAGCTCTTTTGCAGTGGAAAAATTACCTTTACGAAAACAAGAATAACAGCGCCAATAACCAATATGCTGACTATCAAGGCTATGAAAAAAGGATTTTCGAAAGTGAAGAAAAACTTTGTATAGGTATCAATATTGTTCATTAGTTGTTTGCGGCTATATTAAGTTGCTGTTAGCCTATAATTGATGATGATAAAATATGCTTTTTTTTGTTTTAATTACTCTTAGAAATCCACTGTCTCCGGCGGTGATTATTTAAGTTATGTCAGTACTTCTCAACTAATCATTTTTCTGTTATTCAGCGCACAAGTATTTTATATAAAAACACAATACTTTTGTTTGTAAACATTGGAGAAAGAAAATGAAAAAATTAGCCGCCTTTATTCTTGGTGTAATTTTATTAACAACCGCATGCTCAACCCAGCCGCCGAGTGTGCGTGTTCAAAATTTACGCACAAACAAAGCGAACGTTCAGATCAAATTAGCCAATTCTAACACTATCAATATTAATGATGTTGGCGCCGGCGCAACTTCATCTTATCAGGAAATTGCTAAGGGTTCATCCATGGCAACTGCTGTTATCCAGAATGAAAAAGATTCTCCATCAATTATTTTTACCGCAGATGATGACAAAAACTACACGGTGGTAATCCAAAACGGTACAACGCCAACACTAAAAGTAGATGTAACGGATAAATAAGTTTCGTTACAATAATCTTCAACTGAAGAAGCCGTTTCTAGAATCTTGAAACGGCTTTTTTGTTTTTAGCAATTCAGGTTAGAATTTAATTGAGATTGTAAATCTTAAAGTTTAGTTTCCATTTGAAGTTACGCGAATATCAATTTGACAACTTGCAAACGGGACGAAAATGCAAACCTATTTTGATTTCAAATCGCAGAACACTAATTACAAAACAGAAATACTTGCCGGCATAACAACATTCCTTGCAACTATGTATATAATAGTTGTCAATCCGGCAATACTTACCAATTCCGGAATTCCCTTTAGCGGCGTTTTAACCGCAACAGTTTTGGTTAGCGCGTTCAGCAGTATTGCAATGGGTGTTTACGCAAAGAACCCAATTGTAATTGCGCCTGGAATGGGCATCAATGCTTTCTTTGCCTACTCAGTTGTGTTAGGAATGGGCGTTAAGTGGGAAGTTGCTCTTGGAACAGTTTTTTGGTCGGGCATAATTTTTCTGCTGCTTTCAGTTTTTAACATACGCGTTAAAATTTTACAAGCTATACCAAGACAATTACGTTTTGCAATTGCAGCGGGAATAGGTTTATTCATTACGTTCATCGGGTTTGAGAATGCAAAATTTATTGTCGCTAATCCGGCAACTCTTGTTGGTATTGCAAAGCTCAATTCAATCACCGTTACATTTCTTGTTGGTTTAATTGTTACAGCAATTTTGGTAATAAAGAGAATCAAAGGCGCGCTCATTGTTGGAATTGTATTTACAACTTTACTAGCCATTCCAATTGGAAGACTTTACGGCGACGCATCTGCAATAAATTTTGGAACATCTACATTAGTAACATGGCAAG
Organism: Ignavibacteria bacterium; assembly: GCA_027347545.1. Classification (GTDB taxonomy): domain Bacteria; phylum Bacteroidota; class Ignavibacteria; order Ignavibacteriales; family Melioribacteraceae; genus Stygiobacter. Next base: position 3,916 of record DAIEQT010000525.1, read on the forward strand.
GCTTGTTTGCGCTTCCGGATTTCAGCTTAATCCTTAAACTCGATTTAGTAAACTCGCTTCAGTTAGCATTGTTTCCGGTAATCTTCGCCTTTCTGTTTACAGATATGTTCGATTCTCTTTCAACATTTATTGGCGTTGCAGAAGCTGCCGATTTGATTGATGAAGCCGGTGAACCGCGAAGAGTTAAAGAATCATTAATTGTTGATGCATTCTCAACAACTATTTCCGGTTTACTCGGTTCAAGTTCCGGCACGGCTTACATCGAATCTGCTGCCGGAGTTGAAGAAGGTGGAAGAACCGGTCTTACAGCAATTGTTGCCGGACTTTTATTTCTCCCATTTATGTTTCTATCTCCGTTGCTTTCGGTAGTTCCGGCAATTGCAACCGCTCCGGCATTAATTCTAGTTGGCGTTTTTATGATGAAGCCGGTTGTTAAAATAAATTGGCACCGGCTCGATGATGCTATTCCAGCTTTCTTTGGTATGATTTTAATTCCGCTTACCTACTCAATTACACAAGGAATTATCTGGGGATTTATTTCCTGGACAATTATCAAACTTGCACTAGGCAAAAAAGAAGAAGTAAGTTGGATGTTGATTGTAATAGATATTCTGGCAATAGCCGCAATATTAATTTAATCGGATTTTTTACCGAATCATCTAAACGTAGAGACGCCATATATGGCAATGCCGTCAGGTTAAGATTGTTAGCACGCAGATTAATTATGATTTTTATGATCGATTAGGATAAATCATAAAAAATCTTAATCATCTTAACAAATCAGCGTTCTGCTTTTTCATT
>DAIEQT010000001.1 GCA_027347545.1 Ignavibacteria bacterium
CGAACATAAATCAATTAAGAGCTACTATGAGAGTGAGGACGATAAGATACTCTAACTCAACTAAGCTTTAATCATGAATGGCAATAAATGACGTTAAAAATAAAAAACTGTAGAGGTATCAAATGGCAAAGGATGTAAAAGTTGGCAGCGCCTATATTGATGTTGGCGCGAAATCGGATCAGATAAAGAATGACATTAAGACGGTAGAGAATGAGCTGAAGAAAGAACTCTCGCGGATTGAGAGGAACGTTGCTAAAGTGCGCCCGGCAATGGAAACGGCTCTGCTAAAAAAAGGAATTGCGGAAGTAGAGATGTTGCATGGGAAATTGAAAGCGCATCTCGAACAGCAAATAAAGATGAATGCCGATATTGGCTCGATCCAAAAGACTAAAGAAGCATTGGGTGTTGTTGAAAATAGTTTACGCGGAATTTCAAAAGAACATGAAGACGTCACGAACAAAGCAAGCAAATGGGGTATGATCGCAACTGGTATCCAATCAACGGTTATGACTATAAGAGACACTTACCAGCAAATAAAACAAGTGATCGATGAGTCTATTAATGGCGCCGCTGATTTGAATGTTCTGCGTTCCAGTTTCAAGGGAAGTCCAGCAGACCTTGAATTATTCAAGAGAGCAACGGCCGGCACGCTAAAAGAAAGCGACATTATTGCGTTGTCTAATAGAGCCGCTGCATTAAAATTATCCATCGAAGATCAAGCTATTGCGTTTTCATTTGCCGAGGATAAAGTTGATGAATACGGCGGATCGGTTGTGGAAAATTTCAACCGGATTGTAAACGCATCCGAAGGAATGGGACGCGGTCTTAAAGAGATCGGCATAGAAACAAAAGTTTATCAAGAGAATCTGAAAAATCTAGTTAAGGAACACGGCGGCAGTCTAGAAAAATTAGATGCTGAAACTCAAAAAGAGATAATGCTCAAAGCTACTATCATGTCGCTTGGTGTTACTCTTGATGATGTGAAGAAAAAGCATAAAGATCAGAAGGACTTAATTGAAGCTAGTGGAATATCGATAGAAGAGGAGCGGCTAAAGATTGGAAATTTGATTTTGAAAGGGTTAACGCCGCTTCTTAGAAAATATGATGAAAGCAGTGAAGCGACAAAAGGATTTATTGCCGGCACCATAGCAATCGGCGGAACGATTATCCAAGCTATTCCGATCATTGTCCAATTAATTACGGCGAAAAAGCTGTTCGCATTATCTTCTCAAGCCTCCGCTGGTGCAATTGCTAAAGAAACAATTGCCGTCGAAGCTAACACGATAGCCAAAACTACAAATCTTGGAGTTGCCACTAGATTCGTTGGCGCTCTGGGAGCTATTGGTTTAACCGCGCTAGGAATAGGCGCAGTTGGCGCCGTGGTATGGACGTTGGCTGAGAATATACGTTCTCTCGACGCGAAGAAAGTTGAAGATACGGCAAAAGCGTTAGATCAATTGGCAAGAGATAGAAGCACCTCAAAAGCATTCGGGGGCGGTGGAAATTTGAATGCGCCGAATGCCAACATACAATCTGGAAGCGTTAACCCGAACAGTTTAATTCTTACATCACAATTAAATAATCGAGGAAGCGGTTTAGTGTCTCCGCATCTTGTCGTTTCTCAAATAGTAAGTGATAACAAAAAAGTTGCGATGAGCGTTGAAGAGGTTAGAAAGAAAATCGAGGCACTCACACTCGCCAACCAATCGGTGAGTATTTCTTGGAAAGATTACCGGAAGAACCTAGCCGAAATAACTAGGCTCCAGAATAGCCTAGAGCCCCCCGTCAACTTCTTTGCTGATCTCGAGAAGAATAAGCGAGAATTGAGCCAAGTAAATGCTTTATTGAAAGACAGAAATTTAACCGATGCACAGAGAAATGTTTTACTAGAAAGGCAAAAAGAACTTCTTGCGCAAATTTATAAATATGAGCATCCAGATACGGATGTAAATCCATTAGAGCCTAAGAGTATTTCCGGGACTCAGAAAAAAGGAACGGTAATCGGGGAGAATAAAGACAAGACCGATAAACCAACTCTTGATGATATTGATAAAGAAGTGGAAGACAGTCAGAGCCGGGTTGAAAGTTTCGGACAAACTCTTTCGGGCGCGATGACACAGGGGATTACAAGCAGTGAAAATTTGGGAAGCGCCTTCACAAATGTGGGCAAACAATTAGAAGCGATGATCATACAAGCTTTAATATTCAAAGCAATTATGGCAGCGTTGGATGCAATTCCTGGTGTAGGTTCAGTATCGAAGTGGTTAGGAATTGGCGGCCACTCCGGCGGAACATTCGTGGGAACTGGCGGCGGGAACGCTATGAAGCTTGCCGGCGGCGCGGATTTTATTGTCCCTCCGGGTTTCTCCGGCGACCGGTTCGGACCGTTATACGTTGAGACCGGAGAGCACGTTCAGGTAACTCCGCGCGGGCAAACCTATTCTCAAAGTTTTAGCGATGCTAGATTAGTTAATGAGATGCGAGAAATGAAAGAATCTGTTCAAGCGTTGAGTATAAATATTATAAGAAAAAGTTCGCAACCAATTATTATTAAAATGAATTCGACGGAAGTGGCGAGAATAGTTACGCGGGAACAAAACGAATTTGATAGAGGTAATGTAAAGGTGAATAGATAACCCAGCCATGAATCACTACGAAATAAAAACAATTAGATATTGTCACATGGAAATTCTTATACTCAAATTATTGAAGAATGTAAACACAGAAGAAAGAGAAGATATTTTGAATTTATTTAAGATGTCTTCAGAAACCATACCGGCAGATTCGAATTTGATATTAAATCTGTTTAGGAAATATCAAAGGGAAATTGATCAAACACCGGTGACAATAGAAAACCTTGAATGGTGGCAAAAATTTAGAGAGCAACATTTTGGGACCAAAAACTTTTTTAATTTATTCAGTAAAAACTGATGTTCCTAATAGCAATAGATGACGCCAAAATTATGTTTTTATTGGATTCTATTGGAATATCGACTGATTTGGATGGCGTAAAATGACGCTACTGAAGATAGCGATACTTAACGTTTCTGATTTGCTAATCCAATTATACAAACAATTCTAGTCTCACACGCTTGAAAGCATGGATGAGAAAACGGTTTCTTTGGATGAAATACGTGAACTCATTATCAAAGAAATTTCCGATCAAATAATTATTCAATACTCTTCAGTGGATCTTGTTAGATACCGAGAAATTAGAGAGCTGAAAATCAGAGTTGATTTTTCCATGCTCATAAAGCAAGGTTTCACAAAACCCACAGCGATAAGAATTTTATATAAAAAAGTTTTTGTTTCTTCAACAAAGAGGAAGTATC
>DAIEQT010000014.1 GCA_027347545.1 Ignavibacteria bacterium
ATGGAAGTCATCAAAGATAATGACATTGATTTGGCTATTGTTGATTTGGACATGCCTACTCCAAATGGGTTTGAGTTGATTAAGCTCATCAAATCCGAGAAACGTTTCGCTAAGCTTCCAATCATCATTTATACCGGTAAAGAAAATTACCAGGAAGATTTAAAGCAGATTGAAGGCTTGTTCGAAGATTTACTTGATAAGCGTTCTACAAATATTGAAGACCTTGCCGATACAATAAATGCAATGATTAACCGTTACGATACTCCACCTCCAGCTTCCGAAGTAATTCAAAAAGAAGGTGGACTAAAGATTTTATTAGCGGAGGATTACAAGCACTCGCAAATTATTGTTACCCGCCTACTCAAGAAAAATGGCTTTGAGAGTATTGTTGTTGTTGAAAACGGCGAAGATGCTTTCAAGATGGCTCGTGATCAGAAATTCGATTTGATTTTAATGGATATGCAAATGCCTATTATGAACGGCTTTGAAGCAACTGAAAAGATACGTGAACTTACCCCTTATAAAGACACGCCTATCATCGCTCTAACTGCCTTTGCTATGAAAGGCGACCGTGAAAAATGTATTGAAGCCGGCGCAACGGATTACATCCCGAAACCAATTGACAGTAAAGAGTTTATTGATAAAGTGAAATACTATACAAACACACTTTCATAAAAATTTCCCTCTTCGGAGGGATTTTTTTTATCTGCTCTTCATCAAGTATCCAGAAACCAGTATCATCTTTATTATATTTGCATCAAAATTTTGGAGATTTTGTGAACGAAGTTCGTGTTCGCTTTGCACCTAGTCCTACCGGATACCTTCATGTGGGCGGTTTACGCACAGCTTTATATAACTTTCTTTTTGCGCGTAAAAACAATGGCAAGTTTATACTAAGAATTGAAGACACTGACCGCAACCGTTACGTTGAAGGCGCTGTTGAAAATTTGATTGCTTCACTAAAATGGTGCGGATTGGAGTATGATGAAGGTCCGGATAGAGAATGCGGATTTGGACCTTACATGCAATCACAGAGATTGGATTTGTACAAAAAATACGCGCAAGAATTGATTGAAAAGGGACACGCATATTATTGCTTTTGTACACCGGAGCGTTTGCAAGTATTGAAGGAAGAGCAAGCAGTACAAAAATTACCGCAAGCAAAATATGATAAGCATTGCTTTGCACTTTCAAAAACTGAGATAGATGAAAAACTTGCTAGCGGAATTGCTCATGTTGTCCGCTTGAATGTAATCCCGAATCAAAAAATTGTGTTTAATGATATAATCCGTAACCGTGTTGAGTTTGACAGCAGCAATGTAGATGACCAGGTTTTAATTAAGGGGGACGGCTACCCTACCTACCACATGGCAAATGTTGTAGATGATCATTTAATGAAAATCAGTCACGTTATTCGTGGCGAAGAATGGCTTTCATCAACTCCCAAGCATGTTTTGCTTTACGATTTCTTCGGATGGGAAAAACCCATTTTTGCTCATCTTCCCCTTTTGTTAAATCCGGACAGATCCAAACTTAGCAAGCGCCAGGGCGATGTAGCAGTTGAAGATTACAGAGCAAAAGGTTTTCTAAAAGAAGCTTTGGTAAACTTTGTTGCACTTCTTGGCTGGAATGCCGGTGATGATAAAGAATTTTATTATATGAACGAGTTGATAGAAAGTTTTTCGCTTGAAAGAGTAAACAACTCCGGCGCTGTCTTCGATTTGGAAAAACTGAATTGGATTAATGCCGAGCACTTGAGAAAGAAATCCGATTCCGATCTTTTGATACTTCTCAAAGAGGAAATTCTCAATTCCTCGCCTCGCTCGACGCAAGGCGAAGCGGGTCAATTCTCAATTCTCAATTTCACAGATGAGTATTTGTTTCAAGTTATTTCGGCTATGAAAGAGCGCGTAAGCTTTGTTAAAGAATATCTGACTAAGTCTCCCTACTTCTTCGTAGCACCAACTGAGTACGAAGAAGCATCTAAGCTAAAGAGCTGGAAACCGGAAACGCCGGAACAATTAAAAGCTTTGAGAAATAAATTTGCTGAGTTAACAAATCCTTCAAAGGAAGATTTTGAAACCGCTCTAAAACAAACAGTTGCCGACTTAAATATTGGCGTGGGGAAAATCATCCACCCATTACGTCTTGCTGTTTCCGGACAAAGCGCCGGTCCGGGAATGTATGATTTGCTTTTCATTCTTGGCAAAGATGAAGTGATTAGAAGGATTGATGCGGCAATTGATAAACTTAAATAGAACGCGGATCAGATATGATGATTATGATCTATCATGATAATCATATCTGATCATAATTAATCCGCGTTCAATTCTTTTAGTTGGGAATTACTTTTTCCAGCTGTCTTTCAAAGTTACTGTTCTGTTGAAAACTAATTTTGCAGCAGTAGTATATTTTGTATCAACACAAAAATAGCCCATGCGTTCAAACTGGAACTTATCAAGCGGTTTTGCATTCTTAATAAACGGTTCCACTTTTGCGTTGCTAATAACTTCCAAAGAGTTTGGATTAATCTTGCCGAGCCAATCTTCTTCCGCGCCGGGATTTTCAACAGTAAAAAGTCTGTCGTACAGTCTTACTTCAGCATCTACTGCATGACTAGCAGAAACCCAGTGAATAACACCTTTCACTTTTTTTGTGCTGGTTCCACTTCCGCTCTTTGTATCTTTATCATAAGTGCAGCGTAACTCAATTACT
>DAIEQT010000025.1 GCA_027347545.1 Ignavibacteria bacterium
GTTTAGAAATTTCAAAAAGCCGGGCAGTAACCCATTTAGACAAAGATATCAGAAAAAACCGGCTAACGATTACGATGTTGAAGAAGCAAAATTTTACGATATAAATAACAAGCCAACGGAAGAAGAAGTAAACCAAGAAGAGATTGATAAGATTCTTGATAAGATTTCCCAGAGCGGATACCAGGGCTTGAGTGAACGCGAAAAACGGATTCTCTTTGAAGCAAGTAAAAAGAAATAGCTTTGTAATTCTTGTTGTGTTGTTGCTGGTTATATTATCAGCTTGTGAGAAAAGCAAAATTGATGATGACATGCTTGTAAGAATTTATGTAGAAAATCTCATCATTGAAGAGACTCATCAGAACAATCCGGAAGAACTGAAGCAGCAAAAAGAATTACTATTCAAGAAGTACAAAACCTCTAAAGCTGAATTTGAAAGTGAGTTGAGCTCAATTGGCAATGATAAAGAGAGGTGGGAAAAATTCTTCGATAAGTCCAAAAAACTTTTAGAAGATTTAAGAAAGAGCGGGGCAGTTAACTAAAATTCCTTTTAGCAAGAGCTAATCTAATTTTTGCGTAACTTATTTTTCCACCAAACAAAGTTTTCAATTCTTTTATCTCAGTTATTCCCTCATCTATTTTTTGGTTAATCGTATTAAGCTCGTCGGCATTAATCAAACTGCTTAAATCTAATTCCGGCATCATACTAATTAATCCTTCCAACTGAATTGCCAGGAGAGACTCTGAAACTTTTGAGAGCTCGGCAATCTCTTCAAGAGAATATTTCTTTTCCACCAATTCTAAAATGAGTTTTGACTTACGCGGCAAATCTGATTTTGATGAGTTAGTGGCTGTTGAGTGTTCTTGTTTACTAATTTTAACAGCGCTAAGAACTTCATCTCCAATCTTGTTAAACATTCTTTGATTGAACCCGGCAATGCTAAGAAGTGTTGAATGATTTTGCGGTTTCATTTTTGCAATTGTACGGAGAATCTCATCCGTGCAAATTAGATGGGGCTGCTGGGCAAATTTTTCAGAAGCTTCTTTTCTTATTTGCCGAAGTTTGTTGAAGAGTTTTAATTCTTCTTCATAATCAACCAATTCACTTTTTGCTTCTTCAAGTTTGTCTTCTGCAAAGAAATCAAGTCCAAGCTCAGAAAGTTTTATCATATCAGCGTTTATAAGAACTTTCTTGCTAATTAATAATTGCTGAAGTGCATCTTCAATCTGCTCTTTGCTGAAATGAACACAAGTGCCAAAGGAACTAAACTTATTGAGCGAACCAAGGTTTGTACTTCCATGAAGTATCTGAATTAGCGTTTTCATTCTAAGCGGTCTTTTAGCTTCATGCAAAGTGCGCAGTATTATTTCGTCAAGGTAATCAACTGTAATGTTTGAGCCGCTTTCAAGACAATTATCACACTTGCCGCATTTGTAACCATCTGTGTTCTGTCCGAAGTATTCAAGCACAAAACTCATGCGGCATTTATCTGTTGAAACAAACTCTTCCATTAGTTTAAGCTTTTGCTGCAAATTCTTTTTGACTTTTGTCAGCATAGCCAAGTTGAGCTGAAGCGCTTTTGATTGCACTCTTGGCTGGAGTAATCCGAACGTTGGATTTTTTTGCGGCTTTTGATGCTCAATTATTTCGCCGCGGTAGAGATCAACCAAATCTTGTACGATTTCTTCTTCTTCAGTTTCTAACCGTTCGGCAAGATTCTTTATATCAACTCGGCAGTAATCATTGAAAATCTTGCTGCCAAAGTTTTTCGTGAGCAGAAGAAGTAAGTCTTTGTGATTAGCAGTTGCAAAATTGATTATGAATGAATGAAGCTGATCAGGTTTAAGTGGAAAGCGAACCAAGTGCTGACTCATTATATCGGATTTCAAACTTAAGTAGCCCGATTCACTTAATACTTTTGCCGCGGCTTGAATTATTCCGTTAGAGAGTTTCTTAATTCCGAAAAGGTTGGTAAGACCTAGATCATAAACTATAGGTTGCGTGTTTGTCATTCCAAGTGCAATTTTGCCATAATCGCATACGCAATCATAAATCATTTCAATTTGATCTCGCGATGGGGTCGAACTATTAATAAAATATTCTTGAATTTGTTTGTCGCGGTCTTCGTAAAGCAAAAAAACTTTAGAGGGATTGCCGTCTCTTCCGGCTCTTCCAATTTCCTGGTAATAATTTTCGATTGATCCGGGCATGTTATAGTGAATGACCAAACGAATATCATTCTTGTCAATTCCCATTCCAAAAGCGTTTGTTGCACAGATAACTTTAACTCTGCCCGACATGAAATCATCCTGGATAATTCTTTTCATTTCTGATGGCAAACCGGCATGATAGTAAACCGAATTGACCATCTCTTTTCTTAAATATTCAGCGAGTTCTTCGGCAGCGTTTCTAGTTGAAGTGTAAACAATAGCAGGCAGTTTATTATTTCGAATAATCTCTGCCGTTTTCTCTTTCTTCTTAAGTGTTGGCAGTACATTTAGATGCAGATTTTCTCTTTCAAATCCGCGCACAAAAATTTTAGGATTGGCTAAAGATAATTGCTTCAGGATATCTTCGCGTACTTCTTCGGTAGCAGTTGCCGTAAAAGCAGAGACTTTCTTAATCTCTAAATGATCAATAAACTCATGAATTTTTCTGTAACTCGGGCGGAAGTTATGACCCCATTCGCTAATGCAATGAGCTTCATCTACGAAAACAAATTCCGGCGCGAGTTGCTTAATCTTTTCCACAAAAGTTTTGTTGCCAAGTTTTTCGGGAGAGACGTATAAAATTTTTATTCTGCCAGAAGCCACTGAATTCATAACTTTCTCACCGGCTTGGTAGTCTAACGAGCTGTTAATAAAAGAAGCTAAAACTTCATTCTTGTTCAGCGAGTCTACCTGGTCTTTCATCAAAGCGATTAATGGGGATATTACTATAGCAAAAGATTTTGAAAGCAATGCTGGTATTTGATAGCAGAGGGATTTTCCGGCACCGGTAGGGAGTACAGCAAGAACAGTCTCGCCGGAAATAATTGAGTTTATTATTTCCTCTTGTCCGGGACGGAATGAACCATAGCCGAAATATTTAGTTAAAGCATCAATTGGTTTCATTAAAAGACTTGTTCGTGAACAGATAACAGTTATTCCAACAATCAAAAATAGATATAGAAAAGTAGATATGCTGAAACTAAATCATACAGTTAAACATCTAGGC
>DAIEQT010000030.1 GCA_027347545.1 Ignavibacteria bacterium
ATAATTAATGAATCAAAAATATATCTGCGAAAATCAGTTGAATCTGCGTCATCTGCGTGCCATTAAGGATTAAAAAATTAATTATGCGACAGCCATCTATGGGATTAACAACTTTAGCTGAACAAACAACAAAAGCAAAACAATTATAAAGGTAATAGATGCTCGAGCTCCAAAGAACGATTGCCAAAGATGTTTCCATTTCCGGAATTGGTCTTCACACCGGTACATCTTGCACAATGACATTCAAACCAGCGCCGGATAATTACGGAATTAAATTTATCAGAATAGATATTGGCGGACGACCGGAAATTCCTGCTAACGTTGATTATGTAGTAGATATTTCCCGCGGAACAACAATTGGTTTGGGTGAAGCAAAAGTTTATACTGTTGAACATGTACTTTCGGCTGTTTACGGCTTGCAGATAGATAACGTAATTATTGAGTTAGATGGAATTGAGCCTCCTATCGGCGACGGCAGCGCGATGCCTTACGTTGAAAAATTAATGGAAGCCGGCTTTGTTACTCAAGAAACACCAAAAGACTATCTCGTTATTGATCAAACAGTAAGTTTCCATGATGAAGCAAATAAAATTGATATTGTAGCTCTTCCTTTAGACAGCTACAGAATTTCTATAATGGTTGATTACGAAAATCCCGCGCTCGGCAGCCAGCACACCGGTTTATTCGATCTTGAAAAGGAATATGTAAGTGAGTTCGCTCCGGCAAGAACTTTCTGTTTTCTGAGCGAAGTTGAAATGTTAGCTGACCAAGGATTGATTAAAGGGGGCAACATTGATAACGCTGTTGTAATTGTTGATCACGAAATCAATGATGAGGGCTTGGGAAGACTTAAAGAAAAATTAAATCTCGATCACGATCTTACAGTAATTAACGGTTACTTAGATAACAACAAACTCCGTTTCAGAAATGAACCGGTAAGACATAAACTCCTTGATATGATTGGCGATTTAGCGCTTGTTGGCGTTCCTATCAAAGCTCAAATTCTTGCTGCCCGTCCCGGCCACAAAGCCAATGTTGAGTTTGCAAAGAAAATTCGTCAGCTGTATCAACAGAAAAAACTCGTAAAGAAATTCCAGTTCGTTAAGAAAGAAGGATTGGTTTTCGATATCAACGCAATCCAGCGAATTCTTCCTCACCGCTACCCTTTCCTTTTGGTTGATAAAATCATCCATCTTGATATGGATAAAAAAGTTATCGGCATTAAAAACGTTACTATTAATGAACCTTTTTTTAACGGACACTTTCCGGGACAACCTGTTATGCCTGGCGTTTTGATTGTTGAAGCTATGGCGCAAGTTAGCGGAATTCTTTTGCTAAACTCATATCTCGATCCGGAAAACCATCTTGTTTATTTTATGAGCATCAATAACGCAAAGTTTAGAAAGCCTGTTGTACCGGGAGATCAACTTACTCTTGAAGCTGAATTAGTAAATGTGAAGGGCGGAAAATATTTTTCAATTAAAGGCTCTGCATTTGTTGATGGCAATTTAGTTGCCGAAGCAGATTTTATGGCTGCAATGGTTCCAAAAGAAAATAAACCAAAAGAATAAAGAATTGATATGGTAGAAATTCATCCAACCGCAATTGTTAGTCCTAAAGCTAAACTTGGAACAGATGTAAAAGTTGGTCCATTCACAATCATTCAAGATGATGTTGAAGTTGGCGATGGTTCAATAATTGATTCTCACGTTGTGTTGTACGATGGCGCACGTTTAGGAAACCGTGTTCGTATTTACCAAGGCGCAGCAGTTGCAAACACTCCGCAAGATTTGAAATTCGGCAACGAAGTAACTTACTTCTACATCGGCGATGAAACTCAAATTCGAGAGTGCGTTACTCTCCATAGAGGCACGCACGCAACTGGAAGATCCGTTATAGGTAAAAATTGTTTACTGATGGCATACACTCACGTAGCTCACGATTGCACGCTTGGCGATAATATCATTCTCGCTAACGGAGTTCAGATTGGCGGACATGTTGAAATTGATAACCATGTAATTATTGGCGGACTTGCCGGAATACATCAGTTTACAAAAATTGGTGCTCATGCAATGATCGGCACAAACTCAAAAGTTACCGCTGATGTTCCACCTTTCTTGATGGTGCAAGGAGTGCCGGCGCGATTTGAAGGAATTAACAAAGTTGGTTTACGCCGCAGAGGTTTTACTCCCGAACAACTTGATGCAATAAAAGAAGCTTATAGAATTCTCTATCTCTCCGGAATGCTTTTCTCTCACGCTAAAGAAAAAATTGCTAAAGATTTAGGTCATCACGAAGTAGTTAAAAATATTCTTGATTTTATAGCTAAGGCTACTCGCGGCATAGTTCGTAAATGATTTGGCACTACTTAGATTCCGGTTTTAATACCGGCGAGTTCAACATGAAATTTGATCTTGAACTCGCTCAAAATTGCTCTCCCCAAGATGCTTACTTCCGGCTTTACAGATGGCAGCCATATTGCATTTCGCTTGGCGCCAACCAATCGTTTGATGATATTGATTTAGCAAAAACCAAAGCCGATGGAATTGATGTAGTTAAGCGCCCAACCGGCGGAAGGGCGATCCTTCATGCGAAAGAATGGACTTACTCTGTTATAGTTCCACTCAATTTTCAATATTCTCCAAAGGAAGTTTATTCGATCATATCTAACGCTTTAATCCGCGGACTTGATTTATATAATCCGCTGCTTTCTAAATCGGAATTGGAAAGTGTTCAGCCGAATTTTCCAAAGTTGCTGGAAGAACCTACGGGCGTTTTGTGTTTTGCTTCCACTGCAAAAAATGAAGTAAAGTTTGGCGGGAAAAAATTAATAGGCAGCGCACAAAGAAAACTAAACAACACAATTCTCCAGCACGGCTCGATACTTTGCGGGACATTTCACCAGAAACTTGCCGATTATTTGAATACGAGTGAAGAATCAAAGGAATTGTTGAGGAACGAACTTAGCTTACGTACAACGGAAATTGAGACAATTCTAAATACCAAAGTTGATTATGCACAACTGAAGGAATGTCTAATCAAAGGTTTTGAGCAAGAATGGCAGATTGAGCTAATCCGAAATTAACCAAGAAATTATTGGTGCAAAACTAAAATCACTTCCTTCCCTTCTTACTTTAGATTAAATTTAGCTACAAATTCATAGGGTTTTTCAATTACTGTACTGACCAATGCGAATACTTTTTTCTTTACTTATACTTTTTACGAGCACACTTTTTGCGCAAGAGAACCGCGATCTTGAGTTCTATTTAGATAAAGCTCAGGTAATGGATATTACCAGCGATGGCTATACTCTCTGGTTTGCGACAAACGGAAATGGGATTTTTCAATACTTCCCTTCGAGCGGAAAGTGGAATCAGTTTTCAACGCAGAATGGAAATATTTCGCTCGACTTATTCTACTGCATTGCGGCAAACTCAAATTTCGTTTGGGCTGGCTCTACGGATGGGCTTTTTATTATTGATAGAAAAACCGGCAATTGGACAAAGCGTAAATTTGCTCTCGGCGGGCAACTTTCCAACTGGATTCGCTCCGTCGCTTTTGATGAAGATGAAAACGTTGTATGGATTGGCAGATTTAAGTATTTGACCAAATATGATTTAGCAACTAAAAAATATACCGATTACGATTTGACTATCCGGAACAATGAAAAGACTAACACTATAAAATCTATCCGGGTAGAAAAAAATTATGTTTGGTTTGGAACCGAAGCTGGGGTTCACCGTTATGATAAATCAAAAAATCTTGATGATAAAGATTCTCGCAAGTTTTACGACATAAAAAACAATTCGTTTAACGGCGAAGGTGAACAAGTTTCTATCAATACAATTTTGACTGAGCGTGAGTATATTTGGTTTGGACTTGATGAATTTGTAACTCCGGAGAGACCGGATTTTAATGTTGGCGGACTTTACCGCTTTGATTACAAAACCGATTGGCTCGGCTTAGATGCATCCAAAGGTTTGCCCGGTAACGGTGTTTATGATTTAGAGAGAACCGGCAATTACATTTGGGCTTCACTCTATCAGTTTGGAAGTTCAACAAAAGAAACTTTTGGACGCGGTTTAGCTTTAATTAACCGGGTTAACAATCAAATAATTCCAATCCGCGATGATAGAATTCCACGCTCAATTTATTCTATCTATTTTGATGGTGTAAATCTTTGGCTGGGAACGGAAAGCGGTTTAATAAAAGTAAATTTCTTTAATAAACTTGCACAATGGTCGGGACTTACCGCCAATGTAAAAACTGAGGTAAAGAAATGATTGACACAACTCTTAAAAAACTAAATACCTTGAGAAATAGTTTTATTGGTAAACGTATTGCTGTTGTTGGCGATATGATGCTTGACTGCTACTTTCAAGGTTATGTTAGCAGAATTTCTCCTGAGGCACCGGTTCCGGTTGTTGAAGTTGATGATGAGTTTGCGCGCTTCGGCGGAGCTATGAACGTTGCTTACAACATAAAAACACTTGGCGGCGTTCCCCTTCCTATCGGTATAATCGGCAACGACAATGATGGGAAATTACTTAAGAAGCTGATGAAGGATGTTGGAATCAGCGATGCTGGAATTGTTGTTGATAAAAAACGCCCGACTACTGCAAAGACAAGAGTAATTGCAAATAATCAGCATGTGGTAAGAATTGATAAGGAAAAAACTCATCCAATTTCTTCAAATACGGAAAAAAACATACTGCTTATTTTGAAGAAAGAAATCAAAAAGCTTGATGCTATAATTTTGCAAGACTACAACAAGGGTGTGCTGACAAAAAGTTTGATCGAAAAAGTAATTGCTCTTGCCAATGATAATAAAAAGATTGTAACCGTTGACCCGAAGTTCAGCAATTTCTTCTCATACCAAAATGTAACTGTGTTTAAGCCGAACAGAAAAGAAACTGAAGATGCGTTTGGGACTAGAATAAAATCAGCAGAAGATGTAACCGGCGCTGGTGCAAAATTATTAGATAGTTTGAAATGCAAATACGCTTTGCTCACTCTCGGCGAAGATGGAATCGCACTTTTTGAAAAAGGGAAAATAGAAAGACGCGTTCCCACCAAAGCCAGAAAAGTTGCGGATGTTTCCGGTGCGGGAGATACTGTTATTTCTACTTTAACTATGGCGTTAACAGCCGGCGCCGATATTTACGATGCCGCTTACCTTGCTAATTATGCCGGTGGATTAGTTTGCCAGGAAGTTGGAATTGTTCCAATTGATTTAAATGTTTTATTCAATGCAGTAAAAGAAGAATTACCATGAACTATGTAAAAACTATAGAAGAGCTTTGCCAAATCAGAAATGAGCTGAAAGCACAAAACAAAAAAGTTGTTTTCACTAACGGAGTGTTTGATATTCTCCACGCTGGACATGTTGATTATCTTAGCAAAGCTAAAGAGTTGGGAGATGTTTTGATTGTTGGTGTAAACTCTGATGCGAGCGTTAAGAGAATTAAGGGCGAACTTCGCCCGGTTGTACCGCAGCATGAACGCGCGTTTATTATCTCATCACTAAAGCCGGTGGACTTTGTAACAATTTTTGAAGAAGACACTCCGTTTGAAGTGATAAATAAATTGATCCCTGATGTGTTGGTGAAGGGCGCGGATTGGTCTAAAGATAAAATTGTTGGCGCAGATGTAGTTGAAGCAAATGGCGGCTCAGTTGAAACGATCAAGTTTGTAAATCAAACTTCTACAACAAACATTATCAAAACAGTTTTGGAAAAGTACAAGGATTAATGTCCGAGCAAGAATTAAATAATGCAGTAAACAATGACGGGACCGGCAAAACTCAGAATTTGGAATCAGCGTCGGAACAGATACCTACTGAAGAGAAGCCAGGCAAGTTTGGCTTCAAGAGGAGCATATTCCGTAAAATTATTAACATTTTTATATCTGCGTTTTTAGTTCTTCTAATCATTTCACTTGTAATAGTTGGTTTCACGCAAACTAAAACATTCCGTGAATTCCTACGTGAAAAAGTAATTTCCCTAGTTAACGAGGAGATTAACGGCAAACTCTATATTGAAAAGATTGACGGAACTTTACTTACTTCTCTATACTTGCGCAATACTTCTTTAGTAGTGGATGACGATACTTTGCTCTTTGCAAGCAATATTGAAGTGAAAACAAGCCCGGTACAACTTCTGCTAAAAAAAATACATATTAGAAAAATTTTACTTGAAGACATAAGAGTCAATTTGCTTCAAGACCAGGATGGCAAGTGGAATTACGAAAAACTTATTAAACCTACTCCTGAAGACACAAGCAAATCATCTTTTTCATTTATTGTTCAAGCTCCGGATATAGAGTTGAGAAATATTTCGTTAACTAGGCAAACATTTGCAAACCACGGTTCTACACAGATTTACAAAACTCTTAACTCTGAAGACCTGCGGATTCAAGAGCTTAATTTCAACGCTGAGGCGTTTGCCGATATTGAAAATCAGAACTACTTGCTAATTCTAAAAGAACTTTCTTTCAAGCCAAACTTAACCCGGTTTAATCTGCGCTACATTTCCGGCGAGTTTGCAATCACAAAAGATTTTGCTAGTGTTAACAAATTTTATTTTTTAACTGATAGCAGCGAAATTAAAATTAACGCACGGATTGACAGTCTAAATCTCTTTGGCGATGCTTCTTTGCGCGATTTCCGTGACTATCCGGTGACAATAGATGCAAAAGCTTCTCCATTTAATTTCGATGATCTTTCCTCATTCTTCGACGCTACTGAAATTTTGAAAGGCAGACCGGAATTTGAATTACGCGCACGCGGCAAGTTTGGGGCTTTCAAAATTGATAGAGCTAAACTGGATTACCAGGACACACATTTTGATTTCAGCGGACAAGTTTTGAATCTCAATGTGCCCTCTAAACTTTACATCAAAGCGAGCGTAGTTAATACCGACATCAATTACAAGGACATTAACAAATTGATGCCCAACCTTAAACTACCGGAATATGCCAAGATGGTTTTAACCGGTGTGAACGTTGAGTATGAAGGTGAACCGACAAACTTCAAAACAAAGTTTCTTGGGAATGTTAATGATGGAAGGATTGAAGGCGAAGGAACAATGAATGTTGGCGCCGAGCCAATGACATACGATATAAAATTTGCCACTGAAAATTTAGACCTTGCTGCCCTTGTCGGCTTCCCCACAAAAATAAACGCGAGTGGAAGCATCTCCGGACAAGGAACGACACCGATGGATTTAGCCGCTGATCTAAGGCTAAACGTTTACAATACTGCACTTAACAACATCATAATAGATAAATTTGATGTTACTTCGCACGCCAAAGACCGTACGATTGATTTATCAATTTACACTACGGCCGAAAAAGCTAAATCAATCATCACCGGAAATTTGGTTTACGATAAGGATACTGTTCCTAGTTATAGCTTTATAGGCGATGTTAAGAACTTGAATCTCGGCAGATTTATGGATGATGAGAAATACCGGAGCGAGATGAATCTTTACTTTAGTCTCGAAGGAAAAGGCTTAAACCCGGATGAACTAAATGCGGATTTCTCTTTCGGAATTGATTCATCCTACTTCCAAGATAAGTGGATAAATTCCTCAATTGTTGAAGCAACTTTCAAAAAGGATTCTACAAAACGGGAAATTTTACTTTCCTCAGATTTTGTTGATTTCAAAATTGACGGAAGTTTTTCTCTGAACAAGGCGATTGATTTGATGATTTATGAATCGAAAACGATCACCGAAATTATCACTAGCAAGTTGTTAGAGTTAAATCCCCTTTCGGTTGTTAACGCTCCTGTTATTCAAGATACAGTAAGAACACCGGTACCCGGCGTCGTTAATGAAGATATCAAATTCGATTACGATTTTAAGTTCAAGGACTTTGATCTAATTGCTATGCTGATGGGCAATGAGCAACTTACAATTAAAGGAAGCGGCAAAGGCAGTTTTTCTAACAAAGCACCTAATTTTTCTATCTCTGCCGAGCTGGATTTAGAACAGCTAGTTATGATGGAAAAGAACACAACAATTTATCTTTCAGATTTTCTTGCTGATTTTAATTTCACAAGAGACAACCGCTCTAATTCGTTCGATAACCTCTTCGGTACAGCTTCAATATCCGGGAAACGTTTTTATACCGGCAGCAGTATTAAGTTTTTGAATGCCGATATTGTATTTAACCAGAGCAAGCTTTTGTTCAGCGCTTCTGCCAACTACGACGATATGATAATTGCCGAGGGCGAAGGCACAATCTTTATGACGCCGAATGAACAGCAATTTATGATCAACGATTTGAATGTAAATTATGATGGAATTAATTGGACAAACAAAGACACAATAAAAGCTTTTTTCAATCCTAACTATTTCAAAATTGCTGATTGTAAAGTTCAGCATGATACTTCCCTACTTTCTGTAGAAGGAATAATTCAAAATACCGGAGATCAATCGCTAACGGTAAATGGTTCTAGGCTAACCGGTGAGATTATAGAGCGCTATGCCTTTGGTTTTAAGAATACAGGCATGATTGCTAATGGTACGCTTCAAGGAAAGATTGAAGGCAAGTTTGAGAATCCACTTATCAATTTTACTTTTGATGCTAGGGATATCCAACTCAACAACGACAAACTTGGCAACATAAAAGGTTACATGAAGTACGCCGATAAAAAAATGGTAACCAACTTTGCCTTTCTGGATGTAGAAGGCAATGAGAAGAAACCACTCTTCTTGTTCGATGCAATGTTTGCAATTGATATGAGTTTCACTTCAGTGAAAGAAAGATTTTTGCGTAATGAACCTTTCTACATGAAATTTAAGTCCGATAATTTCAATCTTAGTCAGCTCGGAAGGATTGTCCCGGGTATAGTTGACCAGCGCGGGATTTTGCAAGCTGATGTAAACATAAGCGGAACTTTTGCCGATCCGGTTTACTCTGGCTATGTAAATCTCTCCGATGCGTATTTCACTTCCACATTCAATAATCTCACATACAAATGTGGCGGCAAACTCACATTCGAAAAGAAAGGCTTCATGTTTGATAGCCTAGTAGTTGCAAACGCCGGCGGCACAAACTTTCCGGGAGAAATTAAAGGCCTCGGCTCAATTTTGTTTGATGGTTTCTTAATGAAAGATGTTAACCTTCGCTTCTTCGGTGATATAGCCGTTATGAGTCAGCAGACACAAGCAGTTAGCCCATTTTTCTATGGCGACCTTCAAATCCAAACCGATGGAGATTGGCTTCTCACGAAAAAAGGAGAAAAGTTTTTCTTCAAGGGGAATATGCTGATGAAGAAAACCGATCTTGTTTACACAACCGGCAGAGATGAAGCAATGAACGCCAACAAAAACTTAAATATAATTTTTGTTGTTGATTCAAGTAAGATAGATAAAGAGTTAATCCGTTTTCAGAGTATTCTTGCTAAAGAAAAAGCTTTGCAGAAGCAAATCTCAGCTTCAAGCGAAAAGAATTTCGACTTCGACTATGAGATTGGTTTAACATCAGGAAAAGACGGAAGGCTAACATTTATTCTTGGTCAAGCTCTTAATCAAAAACTAATTGTAGAGATGCGCGGCGGAATGAAATTTGAAAGCATAGCTAGCGATTTCCGGGCTCAAGGTTCTTTTGAGCTGCTTCCCGGCTCACGCTTGGAATTTTTCAAAACTTTTGATGCGACCGGTTTTCTTCGCTTCGAAAGTGATGTCACAAACCCTTACTTAGATATTACTTCAACATACACGGCTGATTATATTAGTCCACGCGATGAAACGCAGACTCCGCAAGAAGTAGCGGTGAAAATAAAAATTAAGGGACCTCTTTCCGAGCTTGGGAAAAACTTAGCTAGCGATCAAACCGCACTTAGCGTTTATGTTGGCTCGAGAAATATTCAAAACAATGTTAGAGAAACCCGCTACGATTACGCCGACGCTTTTTCATTTATCTTGATGGGAAAGTTTAAAGATGATCTAACTGCGCAAGATAAAGCTGTAGTTGCCGGTGAAACAAAAAATGCAATCGGAAGCACCGCTACTTCATTCTTGGGAACAGTGCTCACAAGTTTCGTGAACTCGGCTGTCGGTGATTTGATTAACAATATTTCAATAAACTCTTCCGGCGAACAAACAAAGTTTAGCCTATCCGGCAGATATGATAATTTCAGTTACACGCTTGGCGGTACAACAGAAACATTTACCAACTTGAGTAAAGCCAATTTAATGTTTGAGTATAGATTTTATCCCACAAACCTAAAAGCGCGCTTCGAAAGAAAAGATCCTATTGTAAAAACTTACGGTCTTGATGAAAAGATTTTAGAAATGGCTCTCAAATATAAATTCGAGTTCTGATGAAAAAAGAAATTAAAGCGTTATTCGCCAAAAGCCCCGGCTTAAACATGAAAGCCAAAGAGATTGCTAAAAAGCTCGATGTGATTGATGAACATTCATATGCTGAGCTGAAGCATTTTCTTTTTAAGCTTACTGAAGAAGGCTTTCTAGAAAAACAAGGTAAGCGATATCAGCTTGTTCGTTCTGCATCCGACAAGCTTTTAGGGACTCTACAAATAGTTAATGATGGCGATTTTGGGTTTGTGACTTTGAAAGAAGGAAATCTTAAGGATGTTTTTATTCCCGGCAAAAGTTTATCCACAGCTATTGACGGCGATATTGTTGAGCTAGAATTAGTTGAAGGTAAGCGTGGTAAAAATGTTGAGGGGAAAATCATAAACGTAATTGAAAGAGGGCGTAAAGAAATTATTGGTGTTCTCAAGAAGAACAAATCTTCTTTCTTTTTAGCTGCCGATGATGATAAAATTCACAGAGAGATTTATATCCATAGTGACAATCTTCATGGGGCAAAGGTTGGCGATAAAGTTGCAGTTACCAACATTGAATGGAAGACTAAGAGTTTGAATCCGGAAGGAATTGTAAAGGAAGTTTTAGGTAAAGCCGGAAGCTACGATGCGGAAATTGCTTCTATCGCCTGTGAGTTTAACATCGCATACAAATTTCCCAAATCTGTATTGAAGGAAGCTGAGCAAATCAGCGATGTAATTCCCCCAGCTGAAATAAAGAAACGAACCGACCTTCGCAGCAAAACAATTATTACAATTGATCCAGAAGATGCAAAAGATTTTGATGATGCCGTTTCGGTAGATATTCTTGATAACGGTAACTACCGCGTAGGCATACATATAGCTGATGTGAGTCACTACGTTCAGCCTGGCACTGCTATTTACAATGAAGCTCTCGAACGCGGGACAAGCGTTTATCTTGTTGGGAAAGTAATCCCGATGCTTCCCGAAAAACTTTCGAACAGAATTTGTTCTCTCGTTCCAAAAGAAGACCGCCTAACATATTCCGTCTTTGTTGAGCTTACAAAGCTTTCTAAAATTGTTGATTATCAGATCGAAAAATCAGTCATCAATAGTAAGCGAAGATTTACTTATGAAGAGGTTCAAGAAATTATAGAAACCGGCAACGGAGATTTTGCTTACGAAATTACTCTGCTCAATAAAATTTCTAAGTCGCTACGCGCAAAGAGAATGAAGAAAGGCAGTATAAACTTTTTCTCTCCTGAAGTTGTCTTTAAACTGAATCAAGACGGAGTTCCGGTAGAAAAAAAAATTAAAGAAGTACGAGAAAGCCATAACTTGATAGAAGAGCTAATGCTTTTAGCTAACCAAATTGTTGCCGAACATGTTCAGCCGAAACAGAACAAAATCATCGTTCCATTTGTTTATAGGATACATGATTTGCCTTATAAGGAAAAAATTACAGAGTTTGCAAGATTCGTCCGCTCACTTGGTTATCATTTCGATCCCAACGCGGCGAATAAATCAAAACAGTTTCAAGCTTTGCTTGACGAAGTGAAAGGCTCGGAAGAAGAAGCAGTGGTTAATGAAATTGCAATCCGTTCAATGGCTAAGGCAATTTATTCCACTCAGAATATTGGACATTACGGACTTGGATTTAAGTATTACACTCATTTCACTTCGCCGATACGAAGGTTTCCGGATTTAGCTGTGCATTTAACAATACATAATTACATTGTTAAAAATTCGGAGAAAAATTTATCTCTGGAAGAATTGGAAGAAATTTGTGATCATGCATCGGCTAAAGAACGCAGTGCAGTTAGCGCGGAAAGGCAATCTGTAAAACTAAAACAGCTTGAGTTCTTGAAAGGAAAAGTCGGGCAAGTTTTTCACGCCGTTATTTCGGGCATTATGCACTTTGGAATTTTTGTTGAGTTAAGTTCAACTTTAGCCGAAGGGCTTATAAAATTCCGGGATATCCA
>DAIEQT010000038.1 GCA_027347545.1 Ignavibacteria bacterium
TACTGCTAATGCTGTTTTGAAAAGCGGTGCCGGTTCATGTTTCTTAGCTTTCCCAAAATCAATCAAACAAGTGGCACAGAAGAAAGTTGATGCTGCAATTGTTTTCCCTTATGCTGATAACAAAACAGAGTATTTACAAGAAATAAATCTTGTTGAATTAGATGCGAAAATTAAGTGGGCAGATATTATCGCTATCGGTCCCGGTTTAGGTAGGGAAGAAGCAACTTTAACGGCAGTTAGAAAATTGATTGGCGAGAATAAAAATAAGTTTATGGTTATTGATGCCGACGCAATCTATGCGCTTTCTGAAGGGAACTACTACAAACTCAATCTCAGTAATAAAATTTTAACACCGCATCACAAGGAGTTTGCAGACCTTCTAGGAATAACTTTGGATGAATTGGAAAAAGATTTAGCCGCTCGCGGAAGAAAGTTTGCTGAAGAAAATAATTGCTGGCTTGTACTCAAAGGAGCGCCAACACTGATATTCACACCTAAAGGTGAAATGCTGATTAACTCCGCTGGAAATCCCGGTATGGCAAAATTTGGAACCGGAGATGTCCTAACCGGAATAATTTCCGGCTTCGTTGCTCAATCTAAAGAAATTGAAAGCGCGTTAATCTCAGCAGTTTATTTGCACAGTTTGTCAGCAGACTTGCTGCTGGAAAAGAAAACAGAATATTCATTCACAGCTAAAGATATATTGGAAAATCTGCCTGATGCCATCAAGTTTATTCGCAAATCGCTTATATAGAACTCTTCAAGAACGTAAAATTCTTCTAGTTTATGTTCCTCTGGCTGTCTATTGGGGCATTATTTTTATCGCGACTTCTGTTCCGGTTGATAGTATGCCAAAATTTTTTGATGCTCAGGATAAACTCGAACATTTTGCAGCGTATTTTATTTTAGAAATACTACTAGCGCTTACACTGCATTTCCAAGACAAATTTAGCACGCTCAAAGCAAAACCAATTTTATTTTCTCTTTTGTTTCTGAGTTTGTATGCAGCTCTTGACGAAGTTCACCAGTACCTTATTCCAGGTAGGTATGCTGATGTTTTAGACTGGGCTGCAGATGTTGTTGGCGGAGTGATAGCAATTATACTCCTAAGAATATTTTTCCAAAAGGCTGCTGTTTTGCAGCGGATTGAGGAATAATTTTCCCTCTCAAGTTCACTATAAATCTTTATATATTTGTCCGAAAATATTTACGAGGAAAAAATGAGATTTGGATTCATTTTGGTTCTACTATTTGGAATTGGTAGTTCTTTTGCACAAAATCAAAAACTAACTATAAATCTTGAGCAAGCAATCAAAATTGCTTTAGAGAATAATCATGATCTCAAGCAAGTGAAATTGGATAAACTAAAAGCGGCAGAGCAAGTCCGGCAAACATTTGGTGAGTCGGTACTTCCTTCAGTAGAAGGAACTGCTTCATATTCCAGAGCGCTAAAACGTCCGGAGTTCTTTCTTGAAACTCCCGTTTTCAGCGGATCGTTTCCAGCCGGAACAAAAAATAATCTCGTAGCCGGAGTACAGATTGATCAGCCTTTGGCAACCGGCGCAATTTTTCTCGCAACCAAAATTTCAGAGACTTACAATGAATTAGCTTCTTTGGCTCAGCAGTATTCGGAATCCGAGTTGGTGATGAGGGTTAAGGACAGTTACTACACTTACTTGCTAGCAAAAGAATACATCAAGCTTGCAGAGTTACAGTTGCAACGGGCAGAAGAGAATCTCAAGAATACCAAATCAATGTATTCTGTTGGAAGAGTTTCTGAATATGATCAGATAAGAGCCAATGTTCAGTATCAAAATAGCATTCCGGTTTTAGCTGAGGCGAAAAATCAGTTAGAACTTGCCGCAAACAATCTTAAAATTGTTTTGGGAATGGAATTAAGTAGTGAAATCAAAGTCACCGGCGCATTAAACTATAATCCCAAAGGTTTTATAGCTGAAGATTCGGGCATTCAAAAGCTAAACAACAACAATTCTTTGTTGAAGCAATCGGAAATGCAAACCAAGTTACAAGACCTTTCCAGTTCATACGAATACTCTCAGCATTATCCGGAATTACGCGCATTCGGAAATTGGCAGATGCAGTCTCAAGAAAATGATGACCGCTCAATTTCGAACTGGCGTTTCATTAATTCTGTTTCAATTGGCTTGAACTTGCGTGTGCCAATCTTCAAGGGCTTTTCAATTGATTCGAAATATCAGCAAGCGAAAATAGATTATGATAAATCTGTAGAATCATTAACCAAAACCAAAAAAGAATTGTACAGAGATTACAAAAACACAATTCTATCTATCAAGAAGGCAGTAGATCAAATTACATCGTATCAAAGCGCTGTTGATGAAACTGAGAAAGGTTACCAAATTGCGCAGAAGCGTTATTCTTCCGGACTTTCGTCGCAAATAGAAATAACAGACGCGCTGGTTTCAGTTTCGCAGGCAAAGTATAATTACATTAATTCTGTTTACGTTTATAACATCTTGCAAGCAAGACTAGATTTGCTGCTTGGCAAATCTTTAGATGAAATTCTAAGAAGCAATAACAGTTGGTAACCTTGAACGCAATTAAAATTAAAAATTTAGAGTTCAGTTATACTCATCTCAAAAGCGCAGATGGTTTTCACTTGTCCATCAATGAGTTCGCGGTATCGGAAGGAGAGTTCATCAGCATACTTGGTGCTAACGGCTGCGGCAAATCAACTCTGCTTAGATTGGTTGCAAATCTCCTTACTCCAGATACAGGGACTATTGAGGTCTTCGGGAATGTATCGAGCAAAAAATCACAGAGCGATTTCTCGAAGCTAATATCGTATGTGCCGCAAATGAATTACTCTGTATTCCCTTTTTCTGTTTACGAAATAGTTATGATGGGAAGAACTCCTTATCTCAACTTGCTTGGTTTTGATAAAGAGGAGGATAGAAAAATTGTGAACGAAGCCTTAGCCAAACTTGAAATTGAGCACCTGGCTAAGAAAGGTATAAATGAAATTTCCGGCGGAGAAGCGCAGCGTGTTTTTATTGCTCGGGCTTTGGCTCAAGATGCCAAAATCATTTTACTTGATGAGCCAAACTCCCATTTAGATATTGAACATCAAATAACCATTTTTGAATTGCTTAAAAACATTAACAAAGAAAAAAGGAAAACTATTTTAACTGTCTCACACGATCTTAATTTGGTTGGGATTTATTCTAACCGTACTGTTATTATGGAAAACGGTAGAATTGCTTTCGATGGCGAAAAGAAAGAAATTCTGACTAAAGAAAATATTAAGAACAGCTTTCATGTTGAGGCGGATGTGATTGCCGGAAGAGGTAATGCTATCAACGTTTTAATTAAGCCGGTATCGTAAAAGATGAAAAGAAAACGCACCGGAAATAGCGGCAAAACAGGAATCATACTAGCTGGAATGTTGGCTCTGCTTTATTTCATCTTTTTGATTTACTTCAAATACAAACTCAATGAAATCCCTTTAAAAGAGATCCGGTTTGATTATATAGGCAATGTAATGAATGGAATAGTAACGGTTGTTCTCATTGCTGCTTTGGTTGTAATAACTTTCTTAAAACGTCCGCTTGAAGGCAAAAAAGTTTTCT
>DAIEQT010000039.1 GCA_027347545.1 Ignavibacteria bacterium
ACCAGCGATGCTATTGAAAATCTAAACGAGATTATTAAAACCGATTCAACAAACATAGCCGCGCTTTCCGATCTCGGTTCAATTTATCTTACAACTAAAAAGTACCAGCTTGCACGCTCTACTTTTGAAAAATTGCTTGAGCTTAACTATACTGATTATCTAAGTCACTATTACCTGGCGCTTTCAGTTTATAATATGAACACGGCTCAGCCGGATACCGACGCGGTTCCAAATCACTTGATACATTGCTTGATAAACAATCCGCGTTTTACTCCCGCTCGTGATCTGCTTGGCAATTACTATTTCACCAGGAAACAATATAAAAGTGCGTTAACGGAATACGAAGTTTCTTCATACAACAAAATCTCTGATCCGGAAGCGCATTTCAAAATTGGATTGTGTTTAGAAAAGTTGAAATATTTTCTCACGGCAATTCCAAGTTACGAGAAAGCTGTAAAGCTGGATTCAACAGTTGCAAATTATTACTCTCATCTTGGTTATTGTTATTACATGGAAGATAAAATGGATTTGGCGGTTGTAGCATACAGCCGTGCAGCTAAGCTTGATGAAGATAACCCAACAGTATTTCAGAACCTTGGAATGGCTTACTTAAAATTAGATTCTCTAGATGCGGCTAAGAGTTCTTTTGAAGCCGCCTTGCAAAACTTTGGCGTGATGCAGATGACTTTTATTATCAATCAGATTGGCTTTATCAACCTAAAGCAAAGCAAGTTTGATGAAGCAAGAGAAGCGTGCGAGAAAGTTTTGGCTTTGGAGCCGGAAAATGTATTCGCCAATTTTAATCTGGCTAGAGTTTATGATGAACAAAAGAAAAGCAGTTTGGCGCTGAAGCTTTATAAGAAGAGTGTCGCGCTGATGAAAAGTAATCCCAGTATGGAAAGTGAATACAAATACGCTATTAAACGCAGTAAGGAATTGGAAAGGTAGAGAGGTTAATATGAATAACGAAGATTTGATAAAACTGATAGATCTCTATTTCGATAACGAATTGGAGAAAGGTAAAGAAGCGCTTCTGTTTACTTCACTGGGCAGCAATGAAGAAGCACGCGAGTATTTTAAGAAAATGAACAGCCTGAATGCCGCTGTAGCCGCAACAATGCAAGAATTTCCGCAAGCGTTAGAAGAAAAAATTCTAGGCGATATTTCCAAATACAATCACAATACGGAAAGAAGTTTTACTTCACAAAAAGTTTTTACTGCAATTGCCTACTCATTCTCGATAGTGCTTCTGGCGCTCTCAATCTTTTTTTACTCCAAGTCGGAAGAATACAAAGTTCAGTTCGTTGACTTAACGCGCGAAGTCAAAGAGCAGAATCAAAAAATCAATATGCTAATAAACGCCTTGCCTCAAGTTGATGTGCAAGGACAATACGTACAAGTTAAAGAGGTGTTGGTAACACCACAAAGCTGAGGTATAAAATGAAACTAAAAATCGCGCTACTCGTTTTGCTCTGCTTTTCCATTGGAATTGCTCAGCAGAAAGATAAAAAGCAAAGTGCTGATAAAGGTAAGTGGGAAGAACTAAAAGAATATCCAAAGCCAATCTCACCAATACAACCGGAATACCCGCAAGTAGCTAAGCTTGCCGGAATTGAAGGGAAAGTTTATGTAGAAGCCTTAATTAGTGAAAAAGGAAATGTTGTTGGTACTAAAATTCTCAAAAGCGATCATGAAAGTCTAATATCGGCAGCAGTTGATGCAATTGTTAAAACGAAATTCACTACTGGTATTTCTAAAGATAACAAGAAAGTACAGACTTGGGTTGTTATTCCAATTGCTTTCAAATTGGATGATAAAAACAAGGAAACCAAGAATCCTCCACAAGAAAACAAAGAAACAAAAAACGAAGTGATTGATCTCGATCCTGATGTAAATGTATTTACAGAAGTAGAAAAATTACCAGAATTGGTCGAATCAGTGAAGCCAGAGTATCCTGAAATTGCAAAGAGAGCCGGAATAACAGGCAAAGTATTTATAAAAGCCCTTGTTGATAAAGAAGGTCATGTAAAAAAAGCTGTTACTATAAGAAGTGATAGTGAATTATTTAACCAATCAGCTCTTGATGCAGCAAAGAAGTCAAGATTTTCTCCAGCGATACAAGAAGGAAAACCAATAGCAGTATGGATTGTTTTGCCTTATAGGTTTGCATTAGATGAAGGTGTGGAAAATAAATCAACATTGATAAATGTTTTTGAATGTGATTCAGAAGTGGCAGTTAAAGAAAAATATGGCACCTATGTGAGCATGAAAGGCTTGGTTTCGGATTCAGATGGAAAACCCACAAATGATTTCAAGATTGAGAAAATCGAAAGCACTGTTCATGTTGGAGAAGAATCAGTTTTTCTTAAATTAGTACAAAACAAGAATAAGTTTTCACTTTATCACTGTGTTGCAAGAAAAGGTCTTAAAGTTTATTGGTTTGGCGGTGCCGATCTTAATAAATTATTCACATTTGTAGAAGAGTATAAAAAGAAAAACAATCTTTAGTAATTTCCCAAGCGGACTCCGGTCCGCTTTTTTTATCTGTTTTTGAATTGCATCATAACCATTTCATAAATATGTTTGCCCACAGTTTTCTAAACATAAAATGAGGTACACATGAAGCAAGCAAGAAGCATTTTCCTTTTCGCACTAGCGGTTTTAATTGGGGTTAACAGTTTAAGTTTCGCACAAAAGAAAGGCGATAAATCCCCGATGCCTGTAGGCGGAATGGCTGCTGTTGCAAAGAAAGTAGTTTACCCAGATGAAATAAAAGGCAAAAATATAAAAGGTGATGTGCAAGTTATGGTTACAGTAGATTCAACCGGAGTTATTTTAGCTACAAGCATTTTCAAAGCATTACACCCGGCTTGCGATTCCGCTGCTATTAAAGCAGTACGTTCAGTAAAATTTAAACCGGGCGAAAAAGCCGGTGTTAAAGCAAAGAAACAAGTAATCATCCCGATCACTTTCTAAGTTTAATGGAACACAGATTGAACAGATGAAACTGATTTACTCTGATAAAATCAGTTTTTATCTGTCATATCTGTTTGATCTGCGTTCTATTAGGTTGCCACTTGCATACATCATGTCTAACTTTGCCCCTACTTAATTTCTAAACTCTGTGAATCGAAATAAAAACCCAAATAACATCTACGGCGCGTTTGAGTTAAAGAGAATTTACTCAAAGAATTATCTTATCGGGATAACTAGCGCAATACTGCTACATCTGTTATTGATAATCACTTACTTAGTTGTTTCCCCATCCGAAGAGAAATCAAACCAAACCGAGAAACTGCAAATTGTAACGTATGTAGAGCTTGGTCCACCGCCATCTATTATTCCAAATGAGCCGCAAGCTGCTGTTGCTGCAAGTAAACCAACCTTTGGCAATTTGAAAGCAGCTAAGAAAGGAGAAGAAACAAGTGAATTTGAAGTGCCGAAAAATTCAGCACCGGTTGGCAATGTAAAAGTTGAAGCGCCAAAACCTGTTGAGAAAAAACCGGAACCGGTTGATGAAACATATTACGTTGCTGTTGATATGATGCCGGAACCTTTCGGTGGAATTGAAAAGATGCAGCAGAATGTAAATTATCCGGATCAAGCCAGGCGCGAAGGAATAGTTGGTAAAGTATTGGTGAAAGCTTTCATCAATGAAAATGGGGAAGTAACGCGTGCCGAAATTGTTAAGGGACTGGGCTACGGCTGCGATGAAGAAGCGCTCTGGGTTGTTAAGAGTACACGCTTCCGCGCCGGAAAGAAAAACGGTAAGCCGATTAAAGTTCAGTTAACAATTCCGGTTTCATTCCGACCCAACTAAACAAAATGGAAAAGAAATAGTTGTTCTTTGCGCGCTTTGCTAATTCTCAATTATAAATTCTCAATTCTCAATTGAGGTTAGAGTGAAATTTAGTGCACAAGAAGAATATGGCTTAAGATGTTTGCTAAGAATTGCCAAATTTTATGATGTTGGTAAATCTCTTACAATTCCAGAGATAAGCAGAGCAGAAGGAATTACTGAACACAACACCGGCAAAATTTTGAGGGTTCTTCGAATTGGTGGATTCTTGGTTGCAGAGCGCGGACAGTTTGGCGGGTATACTTTATCAAGGCAGCCAGAACAAATAAAAATTG